>DLPA01000069.1:0-3649 GCA_002479815.1 bacterium UBA7470
CCCAGCGCATCTTTGTGACTGCGCGCCCCCAAAATCGCCGCCAAACCCAGCACCACCAGCAACGCCAACACCGCTGTCGCAGCAATGGCGTGCGCGAGCCAGCGTTCGTTTTGTAAGTCAGTGGCAGAAGAGGGCAATGCGTTCATGCACTAGGGTCGTCGTGGCGTAGGAACAGCTTGGGCCCCTGCGATGGGTGCTAAAAGCTGATTCCACACAGGCACGCAAGCTTCGCCGCACCTTTCTATCCAAGACGGAAGAACGTGACTTTGAAATGCGATGCGCAGTCGCTGCGCATCGTCTGCGCTTGCTACAACTTCCTGCATTTTGCCCAGCTTGCCTGTTTCACATGGGGTTTTCCCGATGTTACACGCAATCCCTTCACGATGCTGCCGTTCCGCATCTTGCCAAATTTGTTGTTCTAACTTGGGCAGAGCCGTTTGCAGGGCCTTGCGTACCTCTTCGGGCAAGGCTTGCCAGGCCGCACGGTTGGCGGCAAACATCGAGACGCCCCAGTTGACGACGCGGGTGTGCAGGTGTGACGTGACCTCGTGCAAGCCAATGGCATTGCCCGACATCGCCCCCGTGATCGCGCAATCGACATTGCCCTGCCGCACCTGATGGACCACTTCTGCAAACTCGGTTTGAATCGGTACCCCTCCAAAAGCACGCACAAGATCGGCTTGGGTGGGGCTGCTGATGCGAATGCGCCGGTTGCTCAGATCGGCAAAGCCCTTGAAGGCCCGATTACAAAAGATCACCTGTGCCGGATACGTGTAAAGCGCCAGTACCTCTAGCCCATGCCGCTCCCGCATGACTTGCTCAAAGTGGGGGCGAAAGGCGGTGACAGAGCGTCGCAGGGTGGCCATGTCGGGATTCAAACCCGCCAAGTCCATGGCTGCCAATTCTGGGTCGGTGTTGATGACGGCGGTGAGCAAAGCCGTACCAAAAGGCACGATGCCCAAAGACATCAGGCGCATGGCTTCGTTGGAGCGGATACCTGCTTTGTCAAAAGGCACGATCTCGGCTCGGGCAACGCCTTTGGTGAGCGCAGGAAATTCTTTGCGCCAAAAAGGCTCTTCAAATTCGGTGTACTGCGGCACGTTCGCCAGCCCCCCTACCAGCTTCAACACCAGCGGCGGCTTCGGGTTCGCCGGCGTCACTGCGTGGACGCGAGTACAGATCAGCAGCCCCCCCAACAACACGCCAAGCCATCTGCAAGAAAAACGAGTGAACTGTGTCATTAAAACAACCGATAGGGCATGAATGTGTTGAAAGTCTCAGATGCTAAGTGAGGCGTCTGGGTCTGCCAATGACCAAAGCAACCCAAAACGCTGAGAAATCCCCCACTGCAACCCGTTGGCTGTCAGTTTTGCGCGTCTTTAGTACGACTAGAATGGCCTGGGCAAGCTCTGCTTTGCCTTTGACTATGTCCAAAAGTGGCGCAAGCCACACGGACGTGGTTCAACCATCCACCCTTTTGTTAACTGTTTCGTTCGCTTCACCATGTCCCTCTCCAATGTGACCCCCGGCTCCAAAGCGCCTGAAGTATTCAACGTCATCATCGAGATTTCCATGAACTCCGATCCGGTGAAGTACGAAGTGGACAAAGACTCCGGCGCTTTGTTCGTGGATCGTTTCATGGGTACTGCCATGCACTACCCCTGCAACTACGGCTACATCCCCCAAACCATCGCGGGCGATGGCGACCCTGTGGATGTGCTGGTACTGACCCCCGTACCGCTGCCCCCGGGCGTGGTCGTGACCTGCCGTGCCTTGGGGATGTTGAAAATGTCCGACGAAGGCGGTGAAGATGCCAAACTGCTGGCCGTCCCCACCAAAAAAATCCTGCCCTTCTATGATCACCTCAACAGCTTAGATGATGTGAATCCGTTGGTGTTGAAAAACATCGCCCACTTCTTCGAGCACTACAAAGACCTCGAACCCGGCAAATGGGTAAAAGTCAACGGCTGGGATGGCATCGAAGCCGCCCACAAAGAAATCACCGACGGCTTGGCCGCTGCTGCTGCCAAGTAACCGCTTGATGTAAAAACAGCTCCGACCGCTGCTTTGTATTGCGGTTGCAGCTATGAAAACGTACCATTGCCAACGCCTGTGTGCTCGTCATGCAGGCGTTTTTTGCGTTTTGGCGATGTCCCCATCGTCGCTACGTTTGGCCCTTGCGCCTTACACTCCGCGCCATGAATACGCCTGTGAATCCCTTTGTCGATGTCTCGTTTTTTCCTCGTGCAGCCAAACCCCTGACCAGCTACCGCCCGTTTTGGGCCAAGCGTTTCGGGGTTGCGCCCTTCTTGCCCATGTCGCGTGAGGAGATGATGCAGCTGGGCTGGGACAGTTGCGACATCATCCTCGTCACCGGCGACGCTTACGTCGATCACCCCAGTTTTGGCATGGCGGTGATTGGGCGCGTGCTGGAGGCGCAAGGCTTTCGCGTCGGCATCATCGCCCAACCCGATTGGACGAGTGCCGAGCCATTTCGCACCTTGGGCAAACCCAATCTCTTTTGGGGCGTGACGGCGGGCAACATGGACAGCATGATCAACCGCTACACGGCCGACCGCAAAATCCGCAGCGACGATGCCTACACGCCTGGCGATGTGGGCGGCAAGCGCCCCGACCGCGCCGCCATCGTCTATAGCCAACGCTGCCGCGAAGCCTTCCCTGATGTGCCCATTGTGTTGGGCGGCATCGAAGGCAGCTTGCGCCGCATCGCCCACTACGATTATTGGAGCGATAAAGTCCGCCGCAGCATCGTCGTGGACAGCAAATGCGATCTGCTGCTGTACGGCAATGCCGAGCGTGCGCTGGTCGAAATCGCGCACCGCCTCGCCGCCCGCACCCCCGTCCACGACATCACCGACGTGCGCGGCACGGCCTTCGTGCGCCGAGCGCAAGACCCCAGCGCCCAAGACTGGGTGGAGATGGACTCTACCGCAGTCGATCAACCGGGCCGCGTCGAAAGCCACCTCAACCCCTACCTGACCACTGCCGAACAAGCCAAAGTCCAAGGCAGCAGTTGTGAGCGCAGCGGCGAAGCGCCCACCGCACTCGGGGCCGAGGCGCAGCCGCTGCACTTCATCGCGCCACCCAAACTGCAAGGCAAGGGGGTGAAAGTGCCGCCGCGCGAGCGCACCGTCATTCGTCTGCCCAGCTATGAGCAGGTCAAAAGCGACCCCGTGCTGTATGCCCACGCCAACCGCGTGCTGCACTTGGAAACCAATCCGGGCAACGCCCGCGCCTTGGTGCAAGCGCATGGCGAGGGCGTGTTGGCGCGTGACGTGTGGATCACGCCGCCCCCCATTCCCCTCACCACCGCCGAGATGGACTGGGTCTTTGGCCTCCCCTACGCCCGCAGCCCGCACCCCGCGTATGCCGACGCGCAAGGCCGCCACGACGGGGCGACCAAAATTCCGGCGTGGGAGATGATTCGCTTTTCCGTCAACATCATGCGCGGCTGTTTTGGCGGCTGCACGTTTTGCTCCATCACCGAACACGAAGGGCGCATCATCCAAAGCCGCTCGGAAGACTCGGTGATTCAAGAAGTGGAAGACATACGCGACAAGGTGCAAGGCTTTACGGGCGTGATTTCCGACTTGGGCGGCCCAACGGCCAATATGTACCGCTTGGGCTG
>DLPA01000069.1:3757-3933 GCA_002479815.1 bacterium UBA7470
ACCGACCACAACCCACTGATACGGATGTACCGCCGTGCACGCGGCTTGCGGGGGGTGAAAAAAATCCTCATCGGTTCGGGGCTGCGCTATGACTTGGCGGTCCAATCGCCCGAATACGTGAAGGAATTGGTCAGCCACCACGTCGGCGGTTACCTGAAAATCGCGCCCGAACACAC
>DLPA01000041.1 GCA_002479815.1 bacterium UBA7470
GAAATCAACCGCGCCAGCCCGCGCACGCAAAGCGCCTTGCTAGAAGCGATGGAGGAAAAACAAGTCACTGTCGAAGGTGCAACCCGCCCCTTGCCCACCCCGTTTTTCGTCATCGCCACCCAAAACCCGCTCGACCAACTGGGCACGTATGCCTTGCCCGAATCGCAGTTGGATCGCTTTCATATGCGCCTATCACTAGGCTACCCCGACCGTTTGGCCGAGCGTGAGCTGTTGCAAGGCAAAGACCGTCGTCATCTGTTAGAGGAATTGCCCGCCGTCTTGGACGCAGCGGGCTTGGCCGCCTTGCAGCAGCACATCAAAACCCTACACACCGCCGCGCCTGTGTTGGACTATTTGCAAGATTTGGTCGCAGCCACCCGCAATGGGCGCTGGTTTGTGCAGGGTTTGAGTCCGCGTGCGGCGATTGCCGTGGTGCGTGCCGCACAAGCAGAGGCGTACCTGAGTGGGCGCAACTACGTCGCGCCTGACGACATCGCCGCCATCTTGCCCCAAACCATCGCGCACCGACTCAGCCCTTTGCATAACGCGGGTCGTGGCGCACTAGCGCAAGTGCGAGCCATGATCGAAGCCACTCCCTTACCGTAAGCGGCTGAGTCGTGCATGAACACCGCCAGCACTCCACTGCCATCCTCGTCACCCCCACGGGGCATCATCCGCAACTTGCTGCACGAGCAAGGGTGGCGCTCGCCCAGACTGACCCTCCAGCGTTGGTTTGAGTCTCGTCTGGCCCGCACCGATCGCTTGCTGCTGACGCAGCGCAATGTCTATATCTTGCCCACCCGTCCGGGTTGGATGTTGGGGGTGACTTTGATGGTGATGCTCATCGGCAGCATCAATTACCAACTCAATTTGGGTTATTTGTTGACGTTTTTATTGGCGGGTGCGGCGGTGGTCAGCATCCACATCTGCCACAACACCCTGCGCGGCCTCACGCTCAAAATCAGCCCGCCTCAGCCGTGTTTTGCGGGTGGCTCTGCCCGCCTAGAAGTCAGTTTGATGAACGATAGGCGCAAGCCCCGTTACGGCTTGGGCGTGGCGCGGGCTGAACCACCAGAATGGTCTTACATCGACATTCCGGCCTTGGGCAGCGCCTCGGTCGAGGTGGGATGGTCGCCTCCGCAACGGGGCCGTCACCATTTGCCGACCCTGACCGTGGAAACGCGCTTCCCGCTGGGCACTTTCCGCGTCTGGACGGTGTGGCGACCGGCGGCGACGGTGTTGGTGTATCCACAGCCTGAAGCGCATCCACCGCCCCTGCCGGCGGGCATGCCCAAAACCACGGGCGCAGCGGCCAGTCCTTACACCTCGCAAAGCACAGAGTACGACGGGGTGAGGGCCTACCGCCGGGGCGACCCTTTGAAAGCCGTGGTCTGGAAGCGTGCCGCACAAGCGATGGCGCGTGGATCGGCGGATTTGGTCAGTCGTGACGTGGCCGCCCACAGCAGCTCGCACGAGTTGTGGCTGGACTGGCAACACACCGGCACACAAGACGAGGAATTGCGTGTGTCCCGTTTGACCGCTTGGGTCTTGTTGGCCGACCGCTTGGGGCTGGACTACGGCTTGCGCTTGCCACATCTGGCCTATCCCCCCAGTCAAGGGGGCACTCACCGTTTGCAATGTTTGGAAGCCTTGGCTTTATGTTGACACCTTCTTCCTCTGCGCTGGCGACCTCTGCTTCATCGGGCTGGGGGCAAAGGCTGACCCACTTGCCCCGCGACACCCGCGACACCTTGTTTTTGTTGGGGCTGATCGGCTGGGTGGTGATGCTTTTATCGCCTCACATTCCCCTGTGGTGTTCCGGCATCACGGTCTTGGTGTTGGTGTGGCGAGGGGTGTTGGCGTGGCACTCGCAACCCCTGCCGGCTCGGTGGTGGATCGTCGTACTGCTGATGTTGACGCTTGGGGCCACCTTGTTCACCTATCGCACCATCTTTGGGCGGGATGCAGGTGTCACCTTGATTGTGGTCTTGTTGGCCCTGAAAACCCTAGAGCTGCGGGCCAAGCGCGATGCCTTTGTGGTGTTCTTCTTGGCCTTGTTCACTTTGCTCACGCACTTTTCTTATTCGCAAAGTTTGCTCACCGCCACCGGGGTGTTGTTGGCGGTGTGGGGCTTGTTGACCGCTGTGGTCAATGCCCATTTACCTGCGGGGCGGCCTTCCCTTGGGTTGTCTGCACGTTTGGCGGGGGGCATGGCCTTGCTGGGTGCGCCCATCATGATCGTGCTGTTTTTGTTTTTTCCGCGCATCGCACCCTTGTGGGGCATTCCTCAAGACGCGCTCAACGGTCGCACCGGCTTGTCAGACAAGATGCAGGTGGGGCAAGTGGCGCAGTTGGCGCAAGATTTTTCGGTGGCGTTTCGGGTGCGATTCGAGGACGAGTTGCCCAGTCTGGACCAAATGTACTTTCGTGGGCCGGTGCTGAGTCAGTTCAATGGGCGTGAATGGCTGCCCCTGCGCTCCATCTTTCCCGCTGATTTGCAAGTCCAAAGCCAGCTCACGCCCATCGGCAAGGCGGTGCGTTATGAAGTCACCTTACAACCCCACCAGCGTCCTTGGTTGATGGTGTTGGATGCTGCCCTTCAGCCCCCACAATTGCCGCAGTTCGAGCCTTACATGACCGCAGAATTGCAATGGCTCGCCAAGCGCCCTGTGGCCGAATTGACGCGCTACAAAGCCGTGAGCGTGCCGCAATTTCGACATGGCCCTTTGCGCCGAGAAGTAGGCTTGACCGAGTTTTTAGAGCTGCCCTCAGGCTTTAACCCCCGTACCTTGGACATGGCACAACGCTGGCGACAAGACACCCGTTTTCAGGTGAATGCCGAAAGCGAGCTGGTGCAACGTGCCTTGCGTCAGTTGGCGACGGGCGGCTATCAATACACCCTCAGTCCGGGACTGTATGGCACTCACAGTGCGGATGAGTTTTGGTTTGATCGCAAAGAGGGCTTTTGTGAACACATCGCCGCTGCGTTTGTGATTTTGATGCGTGCCTTGGACATTCCCGCCCGCGTGGTGACGGGTTATCAAGGCGGCGAATTGATCGACGGCTATTGGACGGTGCGACAAAGCGATGCCCATGCGTGGGCGGAGGTGTGGATCAGCGGCCAAGGCTGGCAACGGGTGGACCCCACCGCGTCGGTTGCACCCAGCCGCATCAGCAGCTTCACCCGCTTAGAAGTGCCGCAAGGCGTGGTCGGGGCGGCGATGGTGGCCCTGAATCCGGCCTTGGGTCAACAATTGCGGGCGCTGTGGGACACCGTGAACAATCGCTGGAATCAATGGGTGCTGAACTACACCCAAGATCGGCAATTCGATCTTTTAAAACACATAGGCTTCGATGCGCCCAGTTGGGAAGATTTGGCCTACATCCTGATTGGCATCTTGGTCGTTGTCAGTGCGCTGGCGGGCTTGTGGACGCTGTGGGAACAACGCCAACACGATCCTTGGCTGCGCCTGCTGCACCGCGCTGCGGCGCGCCTGGCGCAATTGGGTCTGCCCATCCCCCCCGCAGCGACCCCACGCCAACTGGCACACGTCTTAAAAACGCACCACGGGCATGCCCCCGAGACGCAAGGCATCGTCGATTGGTTACACGCCCTAGAAACGTGGCGTTATGCGCCACCGCCTCAAAGTCCACAGACCGCTGCCTCCGACTTCAAACACCTACAAGCGCAATGGACGGCCTTACGCTGGCCAGCGGCTTTAAAACCCCCCTATGCAAACCACTGAATCAAAAATCCCTCGCCTTGCGTGGTCCCAATGCTTGCTGCTTGCGTGGTTGACAGTCATGAGCGTCGCCGCCCACAGCACCAACAAGCCTAAAACCGCGAAGTCTATAAGTGGTACGTATGCCGACTCGCCTGCGGTCAAGCTCTTTGCCCAAGACGTGGCGATGCGACGCGACCTAGACCCCGAATGGGTGCAAGGCGTGTTCAGTCAGGCGCGCAAACTCCCCCAAGTGCAACGTTGGATTTTGCCGCCCACACAAGTCACAGCAAAAAACTGGGCCGCCTATCGCGCCCGCTTTATCGAGCCGATACGCCTGAAAGCAGGACTGGCGTTTTGGAACACCCATCGCGTGTGGCTGGACAAGGCAGAAGCCGACACGGGCGTGCCCGCCAGCCTCATTGCGGGCATTTTGGGCGTAGAAACCCTGTATGGTCGCCACATGGGGGACATACGGGTGATCGACGCACTCATGACCCTCACCTTTGACTTTCCCCCCAGCCACCCCCGCGCGGCAGCACGCACCGAGTTTTTTCGCAGCGAGCTAGAGCAATTTTTGAGTCTGGCCCAACGCACGGGCCTAGACCCCTTGCAAGTGCGCGGCAGCTTTGCGGGTGCGATGGGGATGCCCCAATTCATGCCCAGCAGTTGGGTGAAGTATGCGGTGGATTTTGACGGCGATGGCAAGGTCGATTTATGGAACAGCCCAGCCGATGCCATAGGCTCTGTCGCCTACTACTTCAAAGGGCATGGCTGGAAAAAAGAAATGCCCACCCACTACGCCGTGGGCTTCGATGCCAGCCGTTTGCAGCTAGATGCTTTATTGGCCCCCGACATCTTGCCTAGCTTTGGCCCGGCCCGCGCCCAAAGCCTAGGGCTGGTGCTGCCCGAAGCCGCACAGCAGCATCAAGGCTTATTGGCTTTGATTCAATTGCACAACGGCGACCCGGCACAAGGCGGCGCTGCCCCCAGCTATGTGTTGGGCACGGACAATTTTTATGCCGTCACGCGCTACAACTGGAGCAGTTATTACGCCTTGGCGGTGATTGAGTTGGGTGAGGCCATCGCCGCCTTGCGTCGCAGTGAGCCACTGCCCAGCTCTTTGGCGCAGCAAGCCAAGTGATCCCAGTGATGCGCCAGCTTGGTTTTGAATGGTGTTGATGATGAATGATCTTG
>DLPA01000032.1:0-137 GCA_002479815.1 bacterium UBA7470
GATGGCATTGCGGTCAAGCCGCTCTACACCGCTGCCGACACCGCAGACTTGCCCCACACCAACACCCTGCCCGGCTTTGAGCCGTTTGTACGCGGCCCCCAAGCCACCATGTACGCCGTGCGTCCGTGGACGATCCG
>DLPA01000032.1:271-3241 GCA_002479815.1 bacterium UBA7470
GTGAGCGTGGCGTTTGACCTTGCCACCCATCGCGGCTACGACTCGGATCACCCCCGCGTCACAGGCGACGTGGGCAAGGCGGGCGTGGCGATTGATTCGGTGGAGGACATGAAAATTCTGTTCAACGACATTCCGCTGGACAAAGTATCGGTCTCCATGACCATGAACGGCGCGGTGCTGCCCATCTTGGCAGGCTATGTGGTCGCTGCTGAAGAGCAAGGCGTGCGCCAAGACCAGCTTTCAGGCACGATTCAGAACGACATTCTGAAAGAGTTCATGGTGCGTAACACCTACATCTACCCGCCTGAACCGAGCATGAAGATCATTGGCGACATCATCGAATACACCGCCAAATTCATGCCCAAATTCAATTCGATTTCCATTTCCGGCTACCACATGCAGGAAGCCGGAGCCAACCAAGTGCTGGAAATGGCCTTCACGCTGGCCGATGGCAAGGAATACGTCAAAACCGCCATCGCCAAGGGCATGGACGTGGACGAGTTTGCAGGCCGCTTGTCCTTCTTCTGGGCCGTGGGCATGAATTTCTATTTAGAGATTGCCAAAATGCGGGCCGCCCGCTTGCTGTGGTGTCGCATCATGAAGGGCTTTAACGCCAAAAACCCCAAGAGCTTGATGCTGCGTACCCACAGCCAAACCAGCGGCTGGAGCTTGACCGAGCAAGACCCCTACAACAACGTGGTGCGTACCACCATCGAAGCGATGGCTGCTGTGTTTGGCGGCACGCAATCGCTGCACACCAATTCTCTGGACGAAGCCATTGCCCTGCCCACCGAGTTCTCGGCCCGCATCGCCCGCAATACCCAGCTCATCATCCAAGAAGAAACCCACATCACCAACGTCGTCGATCCGTGGGCGGGCAGCTACATGATGGAGTCCTTGACCCAAGAAATGGCCGATGAAGCATGGAAGATCATCGAAGAAGTCGATGCCATGGGCGGCATGACCAAGGCGGTGGACTCCGGCTGGGCCAAGCTGAAAATTGAAGCGGCTGCGGCTGAGAAACAAGCCCGCATCGACTCGGGCAAAGACGTGATCGTGGGGGTGAACAAGTACAAGCTGAAAACCGAAGCGCCCATTGACATTTTGGATGTCGATAACGTCAAGGTGCGCGACAGCCAAATCGCCCGCTTGAACGACATCAAACAAAAACGCGATGCAGCGCAAGTTCAGCAAGCACTGGCTGCTCTGACAAGCGCAGCAGAATCAGGCCAAGGCAATTTGCTGGATTTGGCCATCAAAGCCATACGCTTACGCGCCACCGTGGGCGAAGTGAGCGATGCCTTGGAAAAAGTATTTGGCCGCCATCGTGCGGATACGCAAAAGGTGACGGGTGTGTACGCTGCTGCTTATGACTCTGCGGAAGGTTGGGACAAACTCAAAGGCGAAATCGCGCAATTTGCCGAAGCCCAAGGCCGCCGTCCCCGCGTGATGATCGCCAAACTCGGCCAAGACGGGCACGACCGTGGGGCCAAAGTGGTCGCCACCGCGTTTGCCGATTTGGGCTTTGATGTGGATATGGGGCCGCTGTTCCAAACGCCTGAAGAATGCGCCCGTCAAGCCATCGAAAACGATGTCCACGCTGTGGGCGTGAGCACCTTGGCCGCAGGCCACAAAACACTGGTTCCTGCCATCATTGCCGAGCTGAAAAAACAAGGCGCAGACGACATCATCGTGTTCGTGGGCGGTGTGATCCCCCGCCAAGACTACGATTGCCTGTACGAAGCCGGCGTGAAAGGGGTCTATGGCCCGGGCACGCCCATCCCCGCCAGCGCCAAAGACGTGTTGGAGCAAATCAAAAAAGCCGTGGCGGGCGCTTGAACGCCACGCATTTGCTGCGATTTCACTCAGCACAGAACGACAATGGTAGGTATCATTGATATGTATCTTTGATACATACCATTGAGTTCTGACAGGAGAATTGCCATGTCTCAGCCCCCCGTCCTCGCCACCGCCAAAGTGTTCACCACAGGCCGCAGCCAAGCCGTGCGCTTGCCCAAAGCCTTTCGATTTGATACCACGGAAGTCACCGTTGAAAAAGTGGGTCATGCGCTCATCCTGCGCCCCAAGTTGACCGATGATGAATGGTGGACTGAGGTGACGCAAGCTCTACAGTGTTTTGAAGGCATGGACTTCATCGAACGAAAACACACGTTGGATGAGGATGACATCCTGTCATTTGATGACCCGTTGCCTGTATCGGAATAAGTAGAGCCATGCGGTATTTGCTTGACACCAACATCTGTATTTACGCCATGAAGCACCACCCTGACGTGCTGCGCCATATGCAGCACGCCAGATGGGACGGTCTGTGCGTCAGTGCCATTGTCGCAGCCGAATTGGCGTTCGGCGTGGCTAAAAGTGCAGTAGCCCACCGTGAAAAGAATCAAGAGTCCTTAAAACGTTTTTTGGTGGCTATTCCGATTCGACCTTGGCCCACAGATGCGATGTGGGCTTACGGCGCACATCGGGAGGCGCTGAAACAAGCAGGTACACCCATAGGCGAGTTGGATTTGTTGATTGCAGCACACGCACTGGCCGAAAACCTCATCCTCGTCACCAACAACACCCGCGAATTTGAGCGCATTGAAGGCTTGAAATTGGAGAACTGGGCGCAATCGGCATGATCGACATCATAGGCATGACTTCTTCTTCTGTGACCCATCCTTTGCTGCCTCACCTCCTCACCGGCAACCCCGCGCAGCAGCGGCGGGCGATGGCGAAGGCGATTACGTTGTTGGAATCGACTCGCGCCGACCACAGGCTGCAAGCCGATGAGTTGTTGACGCAGCTCTTGCCGCACACGGGCCGCGCTTTGCGGCTGGGCATCAGTGGTGTGCCGGGCGTGGGCAAATCGACTTTTATTGAGCGCTTGGGCCTGCACCTGATCGCCCAAGGGCATCGCGTCGCAGTGTTGGCCATTGATCCCAGCAGCAGCGTTTCGGGTGGCTC
>DLPA01000032.1:3303-3455 GCA_002479815.1 bacterium UBA7470
CGCATGGAACAGCTCTCCATCCAGCCCCAAGCCTACATTCGCCCCAGCCCCAGCAGTGGCACGCTGGGCGGTGTCGCCGAAAAAACCCGCGAGGCCATGCTGGTGTGCGAGGCAGCGGGCTACGATGTGGTGATCGTCGAAACCGTGGGCGT
>DLPA01000134.1:0-2245 GCA_002479815.1 bacterium UBA7470
ATGAAAAAAACCCTCTTGGCCCTTACCGCCGCACTCGCCGTCAGCTCTGTGATGGCCGAGGCCAACGACACGCTGAAAAAAATCAAAGACACCGGTACGGTGACGATGGGCGTGCGCGAAAGCTCGGGCGCTTTGTCTTTTACCTTGGGCGATGGCAAGTATGTGGGCTACCACGTTGAAATCTGTCAAAACGTGCTGGCTGACATTCAAAAGCAATTGGGTTTGAGCAAGCTGGATGTGAAATACCAGCCCGTGACCTCCCAAAACCGCATTCCCTTGGTGCAAAACGGCACGGTGGACATTGAATGCGGCTCTACCACCAACAACACAGCTCGCCAAAAAGACGTGGCGTTTGCCGTGACCACCTTTGTGGAAGAAGTGCGTATTGCCGTGAAAGCCAACTCAGGCATCACCTCGATCGGTCAGCTCAACGGCAAAAAAGTCGCCACCACCACGGGTACAACCTCCGTGCAAACCCTGCGTAAGCACGAACGCGCCACAGGCGTGAACTTTGATGAAGTCTTCGGCAAAGACCACGCCGACAGCTTCTTGCTGCTGGAAAGTGGTCGTGCCGATGCCTTTGTGATGGACGGCGCTATTTTGGCCGGCAACATCGCCAAGGCGAAAAATCCAGCCGACTTCAAAATCGTGGGCGAAGTCTTGTCGGTGGAGCCGATTGCGATCATGTTCCGCAAAGACGATCCCGCGTTCAAAAAAGCGGTGGACGACAGCATCAAGGCCCAAATGAAATCAGGCGCTCTTGCCAAGTTGTGGACCAAGTGGTTTGAGCAACCCATTCCACCCGCCAACACCAAAGTGGGCATGCCCGCCAACGACAACACCAAAGCGGCATGGGCCAATCCCAACGACAAGCCTATGGAAGAGTACGCCAAGAAGTAAGTCTGGCACGCCATTCATCACACACCTCATGCCTCTGTGTCGCCAAGACTGCAAAGGGCACACGGCACAGAGCATGGGGCTTTTTTAGAACATAGGAACACGCACCATGAGCACATGGGATTGGCAGGTGTTTTGTAAAGACACCATCACAGGTGATGTGCAGCCGCGTTGCTTTGGGCAAGGCGGTGACATCACTTATTTGGATTGGCTGCTGTCGGCTTGGGGATGGACGCTTTCAGTGGCTTTGTTGGCGTTGGTGGTGGCGCTGATCGTCGGCTCTGTCATCGGCATTTTTCGCACCTTACCTCACAAACCACTGGTTTGGCTGGGCAATGTCTGGACAGAGTTGTTCCGCAACATCCCTTTGCTGGTGCAAGTGTTCTTGTGGTATCACGTTTTGCCTGCACTGATTCCCGCGCTCAAATCTGTGCCCAGTTTTTTATTGGTCGTGTTCGCGTTGGGCTTTTTTACTTCCGCACGGATTGCCGAACAGGTACGCGCTGGCATTCAAAGTCTGCCCAAGGGCCAGCGTTTCGCAGGTTTGGCGATGGGTTTGACCTTGGCACAAACCTACCGTTACGTGCTGTTGCCGATGGCATTTAGGGTGGTGATACCGCCACTGACCAGCGAAAGCATGAACATCATCAAAAACTCGTCGGTGGCCTTTGCGGTGTCCATTACCGAACTCACGATGTTTGCCATGCAGGCTCAAGAAGAAACCTCACGCGGCATTGAAGTCTATTTGGCAGTCACCGCCTTGTATTTCTTCTCTGCTTTTGTCATCAACCGCGTGGCCTTGTTCATCGAGCACAAGGTGCAAGTGCCCGGCATGATCGGGGGGCATTGATATGAATCTTGATTTTTCTTTTCTGGATGCTTCTGTCCTGTCGAGCTTTGTGCTCAAGGGCTTGATCTTCTCTGTGCAACTGACCTTGGTCGCCATGATAGGCGGCATTGTGTTGGGCACGGTGCTGGCGCTGATGCGGCTGTCTGGCAAGCCTTGGCTGGTCATGCCTGCGGCGGCCTACGTCAACACACTGCGCTCCATTCCCTTGGTGATGGTGATTTTGTGGTTCTTCTTGTTGATTCCACTGATGATAGGCCGCCCGATGGGGGCCGAGCTGTCCGCCATGATTACCTTCACCGTGTTTGAAGCGGCCTACTTCTCCGAGATCATGCGTGCGGGCATACAAAGCGTGTCTAAAGGACAAGTCAACGCGGGTTACGCCGTCGGCATGACTTACGGTCAGACCATGCAGTTCATTGTCTTGCCGCAAGCCTTTCGCAATATGTTGCCCGTGTTGATGACCCAAACCATCATCCTGTTTCAAGACACCTCATTGGT
>DLPA01000134.1:2358-2857 GCA_002479815.1 bacterium UBA7470
CCTGTAGAAACCTATTTGGTGGCAGCAGTGGTTTATTTTGTGATCTGTTTTTCGCTCTCGATGCTGGTGCGTCGCTTGCAACACAAAATTGCCATCATTCGTTGATTCGTTGATTTCTTGAAACGCTGAAAAAACTAACCATTCAGAGCATCCCATCATGATCGAGATCAAACACATTTCCAAGTGGTACGGCAGCTTTCAGGTGTTGACCGACTGCACCACCACCATACACAAAGGCGAAGTGGTGGTCGTTTGTGGCCCCTCCGGCTCTGGCAAATCCACCCTCATCAAAACCGTCAACGCCCTAGAGCCTTTTCAAAAAGGCGACATCGTGGTCGATGGGGTGTCCATTGCCGACCCCAAAACCAATTTGCCCAAACTCCGCAGCCGCGTGGGGATGGTGTTTCAGCACTTTGAACTCTTCCCTCACCTCTCTGTGACTGAGAACCTGACGCTGGCGCAAATCAAAGTCTTGGGCCGCAACGCAGAAGATGCCAAA
>DLPA01000134.1:2918-6308 GCA_002479815.1 bacterium UBA7470
CTCAAAATGTTAGACCGCGTGGGTTTGATGGCCCACAAAGACAAGTTTCCGGGCCAACTCTCGGGCGGACAGCAACAGCGCGTTGCCATTGCCCGCGCCCTGAGCATGGACCCCATCGTCATGTTGTTCGACGAACCCACCTCCGCCCTTGATCCTGAAATGGTTGGCGAAGTGCTGGACGTGATGGTGCAACTGGCAAACGAAGGCATGACCATGATGTGCGTCACCCACGAAATGGGCTTTGCCAAACGGGTCAGCCATCGTGTGATTTTTATGGATAAAGGCTGCATTGTCGAAGACTGCCAAAAGACTGAATTTTTTGGCAACCCCGAAGCTCGCTCCCCACGGGCCAAAGACTTTTTAAGCAAAATTCTGCAACACTGACCTTGAACCTCAGTCCTGAGCTGCTCTGACTTGCTGAATGCCCCCCATACCTTTGATGTTGCGTAACGCCCTGTTGACCTTGTTCGCCCTCTTGCTGATGGGGCTGACAGGGACAGGCATGTATCGCTACAGCTTCAAAGCAGGCACAGCCAGCTTGCGCGAAGCGTCGAACGCACGTTTGGATTTGTTCGCTTCGGTGGTCGAGGCTCGGGTACGCCGCCTTGAACCCATCCCCGCCACCATACAACTCAACCCGCTGGTCGTGCGGGTCTTGCTCAGCCCCACCGCCGCCCACATCCACACGGCCAACGATTATTTAGCACGACTCAATGCCCATTTAGGCAGTGCTGCGGTGTTTGTCTTGGATGAGCGTGGCAGCGTGCTCGCCACCAGCAATCTGACACAGCCCGATGACAGCCTGCTGGGGGAAAACGTCGCCTACCGCCCCTACTATCTGGAAGCCTTGGCCGGACGAGCCACCCGTCACTTTGCGATGGGCAGTGGTGGTCAGGCGGGCTACTTCGCCTCGCACCCCATTCATGATGGCTCTCGGGTCTTGGGGGTCGCCGTCGTCAAAATTGGCCTAGATGCTTTAGAAGAAACTTGGCCCATGCTGGCAGCCCCCACGCTGGTGGCCGATGCCAACCAAGTCGTCATTCTGTCCTCACACCCGAATTGGCGTTACACCTCGCTTGCACCTTTGCCGGTCGAGCGTCGGGTCGATTTACAACTGGCCCGCACTTACGGCTCTTTGCGCCTGCCCCAGTTTCCTATCAGCGTTCCTTTGTCTGTGGATGAGGAAACGCAAGAAGCGCAAGGCTTTGTCTCAGGCGAAGTGGCCTTGAACCGCGAGGTGTTGGGAGCCAAAGGCAACCAAGCCGGGCACATGGTGCTGGGCCGATCCTTGGATGGCATGGATTGGCGCGTGATGATTTTCACCAGCCTCGCCTCGGTGCGCCAGCAAGCCCTGATGGATGGCGTAGCTGGGGCGGTATCAGCAGGTTTTTTCATCATGCTGATGCTGTATTGGGCGCAACGCCGCCGCATCGAAAAACAAAAACTCGCCGCCAAACGCCTCCTTGAACAAGCCAATGTCGATTTGGAGCACCAAGTCAGTCTGCGTACACAAGAGCTGACCGCTGCCAACGAGCAACTGCGCCACGAAATTGTGGAACGCAAACACACCGAACAAACGCTCAGAGCCGCGCAAGACGAGCTGGTGCATGCCGGAAAAATGGCGATCCTTGGACAATTGGCCGCCAGCATCACCCATGAACTGGCCCAACCCCTAGGCGGCATACGCACGCTGTCGGGCAACGCCGCAGAATTCATGCGCCGTGGCAACCTCAGCGCCGCACAAGACAACTTGTCGATTGTGGCGCGGCTGGTCGATCAAATGGCCCACATCATCCAGCCGCTCAAAAGCTTCTCGCGCAAATCCAGCGCCTCACCGGGGGCGACAGATGTAGGGCGGGTGCTTCAGCAAGCCCTGTTTTTGTACCAGTTGCGGCTGCGCCAAGAAGACGTACACGTCGAAAATCATTGCCCGCCCCAACAATGGCTGGTGTGGTGCGACGCGAACCGACTGGAGCAAGTCTTGATTAACCTGATCGGCAACGCCTTGGATGCCATGCGCGAAGCCCCCGAACGGGTGCTCACCCTGACCGCTGAAGTCGATGAGTCACACCAGCAGCCACGGCACATCTGCCTCACCGTCAAAGACACGGGCAAGGGTTTGAGCACCACCGATCAACAGCACCTGTTTGAACCGTTTTACACCACCAAACCCAATGGCGTGGGACTGGGGCTGGGCTTGGCGATTTGTCGTGACCTTGTTGCAGAATTCAAAGGTGAACTTCTGGCGCACAATCACCCTGAAGGGGGCGCTTGCTTTGTGCTGCACGTGCCTCTGATGTGAGTCTGTTTGTGACCAATTACCCTCTCACCCCAAGCGATGAACTCCAACCTCACCGTCTTTTTGATCGAAGACGACAAAGACTTGCAACTGGGCTGCGTGCAGGCGCTGCAATTGGCCGACATCACCGTTCGCGCCTTCGATAGCGTCGAGGCCGTTCAGCCCCACCTGCGCCCGGGCATGGCGGGTGTCATCGTCACCGATATGCGCTTGCCCGGAGCCAGTGGCATGGCACTCATCGAAGAAGCGCATGACCTCGACCCCGATTTGCCCGTCATCATGATTACAGGCCACGGCGATGTCACGCTGGCGGTGCAAGCCATGCGCAGCGGTGCTTATGACTTCATCCCCAAACCCTTTTCCCCCGAACAACTGGTGGAAGTGGTGCAACGCGCTCTTGACAAACGCCGCCTGACGCTGGAGGTGAGCCATCTGCGCCGCGCCCTCACCCTCAGCGAGGGGCTGGAGGGCAAGCTGGTGGGCCAATCCCTTGCCATGCAGCGCATCAGGCAATTGGTGATGGAAATTGCCGACTCCCCCGTCGATGTGCTCATTCGCGGTGAAACCGGCACGGGCAAAGAAGTGGTGGCCCGCGCCCTGCACGACCATTCGCGCCGCCGCAACGCGCCCTACGTCGCCCTCAACTGCGGTGGACTGCCCGATACCCTGCTGGACAGCGAACTCTTCGGCCACGAAGCGGGGGCGTTCACAGGCGCACAAAAACGCCGCATCGGACGCATTGAACACGCCCACGGCGGCACGTTGTTCTTAGACGAGTTGGAAAGTATGCCCACAGGCGTACAAGTCAAACTGCTGCGCGTGCTGCAAGAGCGCAGCATTGAACGTTTAGGCTCCAACCAAAGCATCCCCGTCCATGTGCGAGTGGTGGCTGCCACCAAAGACGACTTGCTGGCCCGCGCCCAACAGGGCAGCTTTCGGGCCGATTTGGTCTATCGGCTCAACGTCGTCAACATCAGCCTCCCCGCGCTGCGCGAGCGTCGGGAAGACATTCCCATGCTGCTGGAACACTTCATGCTGCTGGCCGCCAGTCGCTACGACAGACCCATGCCCCACTTGCCACAAGCCCAAGT
>DLPA01000134.1:6404-11099 GCA_002479815.1 bacterium UBA7470
CGCGAGCTGCGCAACGTGGCCGATGCACTGGTGCTGGGCGTGGGGCCGCAATGGACCTCCCCGCATACCGCATCAGACCCAAGCACCGCCGACCCCGCTGGTCTGGCTGAAACCGTCGAACAGTTTGAACGCAGTTTGATCGTCGATGCGCTAGAGCGCCACGCCTACCACATCAGCCAAACCGCCAAAGCCCTGCGCCTGCCCAAAACCACGCTGGTGGACAAAATCAAAAAATACGGTTTAGGCCGCTGAACCGCCGTCAACGATCATCTGCTGCGCAATCGCTGGACGGACGCATGCCCGTCATGCACTGCGCCCAACGGGCCACTTTTTCCACAATGGCGGCGCTTCTGACATGGCCCACTTGCGGATCGACATAGGTATAAAAGGCCGAAGGCTTTTTAGCAGCTTCAACAATCGCGCCCAAAAGACGTGTGCGTGCCGCATGGGCTCCATAGCCCGATGTGCCTAAGCCATTTGGAGGGAATAAAGTGTCTGTTGCCCCCGATGCCGCCGCCACTGGAATTGCCACCCCATTCACACGAAAATCATTCGGTTGTGCATAAGTCGTCCCTGTGGCCTCGCACGCATAATCACAGCCACCGTTGATGGCAATCCCACCTTGCAACTGGTGCTTGGTCGCCACAGTAAAAATCAAATTGCTGGAAAACGAAGTCCCCGCAGCCACCACCCGACTGGTATCGACAGGCGCACCCTGCTGCGCGACGAGTGCTTTGATGGCTGCCAGCCCCAAGGCAAAATCAGACGTAGCTGTTTCAAACGACTCATCTTGATTCGTGCGTACCACCAAAGGGCTGCTCCAGTTGTCGCAGCCACGGTACTCCAGCGTCGCAGCCGCCAAGCCCGTGGCGACGAGCTGATCGACCAACTCCGTATCCAAGCCCACAGGCGCTGGTGGGCTGCCGCTGGGTGCCCAGCCTGCCAACGCAATCACCAAAGGTACTTTGTTTTGTGCGCTTGCTGTCGCAGGCCATTTGAGGGTGACCTTGGCTTGTGCCAAATTGCTGCACTGTGCCAGTTGTCGCTGACCTTGGGCGTTGTACCAATACTGGTAATTGGCTTGCGGGACATACACCCCTTGCAAGCTGCCTGCCGTGCCAGCAGAGCCACCGGTATTCGTCGTTTGATCGCTGTTTTGTTTGAGATTGACGACGCTGAAACGCCCATCTGCATCCAAACGCAAGCCCACGCTGTATGTCACTTGTCCTCCACGAACGCGCACGGCGGGGATCGTCAGCGTGTTGTCGCTCGGATTGAACGAGGACTCTTGCGCTTGCGTACCCCCCACACAGGCAGCCCAGCAGGCGGTGACGATGGCGATGCGTTTCATAAATGACCTTTGATAAAAAGAAAGAACACCCTTCAAGTGTTCAGCTGCGCCCACGCCTTGTCAAGGCGTTTGAGGCTGACGGGCTGCGGGGTTCTCAGTTCTTGTGCGAAAAAGCTCACGCGCAGTTCTTCCAGCAGCCAGCGAAATTCGGCCATGCGGTCATCGACTTGGCCTTTGCGCTCGGCCACCAAGCGCCAGTAGCGTTGCTCTTGGGGTTTCAATTCGGCCAGTTTGGTGGCATCGCGGCTGGGGTCGCTGCGGTATTTGTCTAGGCGGTTTTGCACCGCCTTCAAATAGCGGGGCAGATGTTGCAACTGCGTCCACGGCGTGTCGTGCAAAAAGCGTTTGCTCACCAGCCGGGCCAGTTGTTGGGCGATGTCGCTGCTCACGTCGGCGGGGGGCTTGCTGTCTTTGAGTTTGCGCTGGGCGGCGGCGTGTTCGGTCAGAATCACCCCCGCCAGTCGTGCCACCTCGTTGGCAATCAAGGTCAGGCGGGCGCGGCCTTCGTCGCAACGGCGTTTGAACGCCTGTGCATCGGTGGGCAAGGGGTCGAGCAAAAAGGCGCGGTCCACCGCCACGTCGATCAAATGCTGGCGCAGCTCGTCGTGCGTGCCACCTTGGCCTGTGCCCTCCGGCCCACGCCCCACCAGCATATACGCCACCGCCATCTGTTGCAGGCCGGGGATGTTTTTTTCCAGATACTTGAGCGCGTCTTTGATTTGCAAGGCAAACAAGCGCCGCAAACCCGCGCGGTGCTTGGCTGCCGCCAGTTCAGGCTCATCAAACACCTCGATCCGCACCGCGTCGCCCTCGTCGATGAGCGCCGGAAACCCAATCACCGTTTGCCCCTTTTGCCGTATCTCCATCAACTCAGGCAACTCGCCAAACGTCCATGCCGTGTAGCGTTGGGGTTCTGGTGAACGGTCGGATGGTGTATTTGCTATTGATTTATGAGCTACTTGCGCTTGTTTTTGTTGCGACAAAGGCTGTTTTGACTCTGAATTTTCTACAAACGCAGATGCAGACGCAGATGCAGCAGGAGCCGCAGCCCCCACTTTCAAGACAGCCAAGGCTTGGAAAGCGCCTCGCGCCTTGCCACCCAGCTCGGCTTTCAAGGCCGCCAGACTGCGCCCTGCCCCCAGTTGGCGACCATGTTCATCGACCACCCGAATGTGCATCAGATGGTGCGCTTGCAGCATATCGGCCTTGAGGTCGGCGCGTTGGATGTCCAACTGCGTGGCCTCGCGTACCCGTTTCAAAAGCGCGTCCATCAAATTGCCGTGACCAAACACCTCGGGCTGGCTCAGGGCCTCGGTCATACGGCTGGCGGTGTCGGGCAAGGGCACGAGGCGCGAGCGGGGGCGTTGGTGCAGGGTTTTTAAGAGCGCCAGCAGCTTCTCTTTCAACATACCGGGCACCAGCCATTCGCAACGGTCTTCCGAGACTTGATTCAGCACGAACAAGGGCACGGTCACGCTCAAGCCATCGCGGGCGTTGCCGGGTTCGTGCAGATAGGCGGCGGCGCAATCGACACCGCCCAAGCGCACCACTTTGGGAAAGGCTTGGGTGGTGATGCCTGCGGCCTCGTGGCGCATCAGCTCCTCTTTCGTGAGCATCAGCAGCTTGGGGTTTTGTTTGACGGCGGCGGTGTACCACTTCTCAAACGTCGCGCCGGTACACACATCGGTAGGCAAATGCTGCTCGTAAAACGCCACGATCAATTCTTCATCGACCAAGACATCTTGACGGCGGGCCTTGTGCTCCAACTCCTCCACTTGGCGCAGCATTTTTTGATTGCTCGGGATGAAGGCGAACTTGCGCGGCCAATCGTCGGGCCACTCGCCCCCCACCAAGGCGGCACGGATGAACACGCGCCGCGCCTCTGCCGGATCAAGGCGACCAAAACTGACGCGGCGGCCCTGATACACCGTCAGCCCATACAGCGTGGCGCGTTCGTGGGCGATGACTTGGGCGCTGCGCTTGTCCCATTGCGGATCAGAGATGTGGCGTTGCAGCAAATGCCCGCCCACCTCCTCCAGCCACGGCGGTTCAATGGCGGCAATGCCGCGCCCGAACAAACGACTGGTTTCGACCAACTCCGCCGCCACGATCCAGCGTCCGGGCTTGCGGTTCAAATTCGCCCCCGGATGCTTGAAAAACTTGATCTGACGCGCTCCGTTGTAGTGTTCCTCGCTCTCACTTTTGCAACCGATATTGCCCAACAAACCCGCCAGCAGGCTTTTGTGCAGCGGCTCGTAGCCTGCGGCTTCGGTGTTGAGTGCCCAACCGTGTTCCGCCACCACGGTGTGCAATTGGCTGTAAATGTCGCGCCACTCGCGCACGCGGCGCACATGGATGAAGTGTTCGCGCAGCAAATTGTCGTATTGGCGATGGCTGAGTTTGTGGTCTTTGCCGTGACCGCCCTTGGCCTGCTCCAGCCACTGCCACAGGCGCAGCGTGCCGCTGAACTCGCTTTTCTCGTCGTCGAAACGGGCATGGGCTTGGTTGGCAGCGGCTTGCGCGTGGGGCGGGCGGTCGCGCACGTCTTGCACGCTCAAGGCCGATGCAATCACCAAGACCTCGGTCAGCGCCCCTCGGTCACGCGCCGCCAACATCATGCGCCCCACACGCGGGTCTAAGGGCAAGCGGGCGAGTTGCTGGCCGATGTCGGTCAGTTGCAATCGCTCGTCCACGCCCCCCAATTCTTGTAGCAGCGCATAGCCGTCGGCAAACGCACGGCGGCTAGGGGGTTCGATGAAAGGAAAATCCTCCACCCCGCCGCTGTCGCCGTGCAGGTGCAGGGTTTTCATCCGCAAAATCACGCCCGCCAGCGAGGAACGCAGAATTTCAGGATCGGTGAACTTGGGCCGCCCGCCAAAACTGGCCTCGTCGTACAGGCGTATGCAAATGCCCTCCGCCACCCGCCCGCAGCGCCCACTGCGTTGGTTCGCCGCCGCTTGGCTGATGGGTTCGACCAGCAATTGCTCCACCTTCTGCCGCAAGCTGTAACGCTTGACCCGCGCCGTGCCCGCGTCGATGACGTAACGGATGCCGGGCACGGTGAGCGAGGTTTCCGCCACGTTCGTCGCCAACACCACCCGCCGCTGGCTGTGGGGCTTGAAGATGCGATCTTGCTCGGCCTGACTCAAACGCGCGAACAAGGGCAAGACTTCGGCGTGTCGCAGCACCGGATGGTGGCTCAGGTGCTTGTGCAAGTGGTCGGCGGCTTCCCGAATCTCACGCTCGCCGGGCAAGAAAATCAAAATATCGCCACCGCCGCGCACATCGCGCCACAGCTCATCCACCGCGTCGGCGATGGCGGTGTTCAAGTCGGTGTCTTTGCT
>DLPA01000134.1:11198-17983 GCA_002479815.1 bacterium UBA7470
GGCGCGGCTTGCTGCTGGGCGTTCTCAAAATAACGGGCGAACCGCTCGGCATCAATCGTGGCCGAGGTGACGATGAGCTTCAAATCGGGGCGCTTGGGCAGCAGTTGGCGCAAAAACCCGAGCAAGAAGTCGATGTTCAGACTGCGCTCGTGCGCTTCGTCGATGATGAGCGTGTCATACGCCCGCAGCAAGGGGTCGCTTTGGGTTTCGGCCAGCAAAATCCCGTCGGTCATCAGCTTGATGCTGGCGCTGGGGGTCAGGCGGTCGTTGAAGCGCACCTTGTAGCCCGCGACTTGACCGAGCGGGGTTTGCAACTCGTCGGCAATGCGCTGCGCGACGCTGGTCGCGGCAATGCGGCGCGGCTGCGTGTGCCCAATCAGCTTGCCCACCCAACGCAGCTTGCCATCGCGCCCCGTCACCTGCTGGCGCAAGCCCCGCCCCAAAGCCAAGGCCATTTTGGGCAACTGCGTGGTCTTGCCCGACCCCGTTTCACCGCACACGATGACGACTTGATGCGCAGCCATCGCCGCCATGATTTCTTCACGGCGCTGCGAAACAGGCAAGGACTCAGGAAAATCAAGCACATAGGCTCGTTCAGCCCCCTCAACAACAGGGGATGTAGAAGAATGAAAGGTGGTTGTATGACTCATTGGGCACGGATTTTCTCAGCAAAGCCCAGCAGAGGTGGAACGTCATCACGCGAGCATCAAAAACCATAGTAAAAAATGTGAGCTGCTTACGCAAGCAATACGTGGCTTTTGGCAGATTTTAATTCAAAATAAACCCGTTTTTATTTGAAAAATGAGTGGGTAGCAGCAAAAAACCCGTTTTTCCAGCCCAAAAAACGGTTTTGAGAGGTATTTTTTTTGTTTTTTGATACGTTTTTAAGAATCAAAATAGCCAAGAGCCACGTATTACTTGCGTAAGCAGCTCACATTTTTTACTATTGTTTTTTGGTGCTGTTTACAAAAAGCAGCTTGGTGTTTGAGCGACGCGCTGATGTTTACGAGTGCCTAAAAATCCAGAGCAGGCATTAAAATACAGCCTCAGCAGCTACATTTTTTGAGATTTTTTTATGGCCGTTCAATGGTTTCCGGGCCACATGCACTTGACACGACAGGCGATTGCCGAGCGGGTCAAGGCCACCGATGTGTTCATCGAATTGCTCGATGCTCGCCTGCCCGCCTCCAGCGCCAACCCCATGTTGGCCGAGTTGACGCAAGGGCTGCCCACGCTCAAGGTGCTGAACAAGCAAGACTTGGCCGACCCCCAACGCACCGCCGACTGGCTGGCGCACTACAACGCCCAAGCTGGGACACGCGCCTTTGCGCTCAGTGCCAACCCGGGCATCGGCGAGAAAAAGCCCATTCAACGCCTGCGCGAGGCGTGTTTTGAGCTGGCCCCCACACGCGGCGGCATGGCAAAGCCCATGCGCGTGCTGATTGGTGGCGTGCCCAATGTCGGCAAATCCACGCTCATCAACAGCTTGGTGGGCCGCAAAACCGCCAAAACGGGCGACGAAGCCGGCATCACGCGGCACGAGCAACGCTTTGTGCTGGCCGATGATTTCTATTTGTACGACACGCCCGGCATGTTATGGCCGCGCATCGCCATCGACCAAAGCGGCTACTGGCTGGCGGTCAGTGGCGCGGTGGGCAAAAATGCCTACGACGAGGCAGAAATCGCGCTCGAATTGGTGGCGAATTTGCAGCACAACTACGTCGATTGCTTGGTGAAACGCTATGGTCTTAAAAGCGATGAGGCGACTGTATTGAGCACCTTCAGCGACGAGCAAGCCTTTGAACTGATCGCCAAAGCGATGGGCGCGACCAGCAAAGGCGGCCATGTGGCGTGGCACAAAGCGGCAGAGCGCCTCATCACCGACTTTCGCACGGGCTTATTGGGGGCGATGACGCTGGAAACCCCCGCCCAGTTTGCCCAGTGGCAGACCGAGGCCGCCGCGCGTGAAGCCGAGCGCGAGGCACACAAAGCCCTGCTGCGCCAGCAACGGCGCACGTCTGACACGGCAGGACGCGCCCACTTTCGCAGCGCCAAACCCGACCCACGCGGCATCACCGCCGACCCACCACCGCCCAAGCCCAAAAGAAACCCACAGGCGAATGGAAGACCTCCGGTGGGTGGAAAACCACCGGTGCATGGGAAACCTTCGGCGCGCGCACCTCGATCTGGCGGGCGCGGATCACGATGAGAATCGTCTTGGCTCCGATGGAGGGGCTGCTGGATTTTGCGCTGCGCGATACCCTGACCCGCGTGCGTTGGCCTGCCGATGCCGCACCCGCGCAAGGCGTGGCCTTGCCGCATCCCAGTGGTTTGGATCATTGCGTGGCGGAGTTCATTCGCATCAGCGACCGTGTGCTGCCGCCGCGCTCGTTTGTGCGGGTGATGCCCGAGTTGCTCAATGGCGGCTACACCGCCTCGGGCGTGCCCGTGCGGGGGCAGTTGCTGGGGTCTGATCCTGAAATGATGGCCGCCAATGCCCAACGCTTGGCCGCTTTAGGCTCGCATGGCGTGGATTTGAACTTTGGTTGCCCCGCGCAAGTGGTCAATCGGCACGGCGGCGGCGCATCGCTGTTGAAGGAGCCGGATCGCGTCTATGCCGTCGCCCATGCCGTGCGGCAAGCCGTGCCGAGCAAGGTGCTGGTGTCGGCCAAAATGCGCCTAGGCTTTGACGACGACCGCTTGGCCGAAGACTGCGCCTTGGCTTTGGTGGCGGCGGGGGTGGCCGAAATCGTCGTCCATGCCCGCACCAAGGCCCACGGCTACCGCCCGCCCGCGTATTGGGCACGGGTGGCAGACTTGCGGGCCGTGATTCCCGCCCACATTCCCGTGATCGTGAACGGTGAAATCTGGTGCGATGCCGATGCCCGCCGCGCCCAAGCCGCCAGTGGTTGTCGGGATGTGATGCTGGGTCGTGGCATGGTGGCCGATCCGGGCTTGGCTTTGGCGATACGCGCTCATCTTGAACAAAAAAGCCATCAAGCACCCACCCTAAAAGAGAAAATAGCGATCCCCCAGCAGGGCTTAGAAATCGTCGGCTCCAGAGTCAGCGCCTGCCAGCCTGCGCATTTGGACGCATTGGCCTTGCCGCCTGCCGTGTTGCCGTGGGCGGAGGTACTGACCTTGCTGCCCGGCTTTTGGCAGTGGGTCACGCAGCGGGTCGAGCGGCGACACCGTGCCGGGCGCTTAAAGCAATGGCTGAACTTGCTGCGCCGTCGCTACCCCGAGGCGCAAGTGGCCTTTGATGGCTTGCGTTTGAGCAACGACCATCGACTGGTAGAAGCGTGGCTACACGCCCAAGTCGAGCACAGCGATGAGGAGCGTGGACTCGACTTCAAGACGCAGCACATGAAGACGCATGGGACTTAGCGCATCCCAATCAAGGCCGATTCCACCGCCTGGATGAAGCGTGGGCTGATGGGGTCTAGCATGGATGAAAAGCTGGTGACTTTGCCGTCGGGGGTGATGAGGTACTTGTGGAAGTTCCAGCTTGGGGCTTCTTTGCTGGTGGCCATCAGGCGTGCAAACAGGGGGTCGGACGGGATCGGGACGGTGAGTTTTTCGGCCACAGGGAAGGTCACGCCATAGTTGATTTGGCAAAACGCGCCGATCTCGGCGTTTTTGCGCGGCTCTTGGCTGCCAAAGTCGTTGCTGGGAATGCCCACGATTTGCAGGCCGCGTGCTTTAAAGCGTTGGTGCAGCTTTTCCAAGCTGCCGTATTGCGGGGTCAGGCCGCATTCGCTGGCGGTGTTGACCACCAAAAGCGCACGCGCAGGCAGGCGGCACAAGTCCATGCGGTCGCCACCGATCAGCGGATGGATGGTGTAGCTGGACAAGCCCGCGCACAGGTTGTTGGCCCCAGCGGTGCTCAGGCCAGACAAGCACAGTACAACGCATACGTTTAAAACGATGCGCCAAGTGTTGTCAACGTGGTGCCGTGTATGGGTGTGGTTTAGGTGCTTCATGAGTTTATTTTCGCCATAGGGCATTAACCTACACGCGAGCACAGGTATGGGCGTTTCGCTCAACGCACCGTCAACCCACACCACTGGACTGTGGCCACGGATGCCGAGGTGAGGGTCGTGAGTGGCGATGCGGTAGGAGCCGATATGGTCGCAGTGGCAGGCACAGCACACCAAATCCATCACCGGCGCCCGTCTTAGGGTTGATCGTCTGTTGATGCGCGCTGTTTTTCCCCTACCATAGAAACACGGTGGCCTCCTGGAGGCTGCAACCCCTATGACAAGGATTTTTTATGTCTTTCCTCTCGCGCTTCCCTCGTACTTGTGCCTTCAGTTTGACCAGCCTGACGGTGGCGGTTTTGCTGGGGGGCTGTGCCAGTGTGTCCAAAGAAGCGGCGCCAACGGCAGTCGCTTGTCCTAAAGAAGTGCCGCAAGGCACTCAGTGCTGGCGCGGGCAAGATTCGGCGGGCGCCCATTACTTGATGGCCATGCCTGCCAAGTGGAGTGGGGTGTTGGTGGTACACGCCCACGGCGGCCCTGCGTTGGGCGAGCCTAAAGCGGCGCGTGCGGACGAGGATTTGAACCGTTGGGCCATCACGGTGGCACAGGGGCATGCGTGGGCCGGATCGGTGTTTCGTCAAGGCGGCTTTGCCGTCACCACGGCGGCAGAGGACACCGAGCGTGTGCGGCAGATTTTTGTGCAGCACGTCGCCCAACCCCGCCGCACCTTGCTGCATGGGCAGTCTTGGGGAGCCATGGTGGCGACACGCACGGCGGAGTTGTATCCCAAATCATGGGATGGCATCTTGCTCACCAGCGGCGTGGTGGCAGGCCCGACCACCTACGACTTCCGTCTCGACCTGCGCGTCTTGTACCAACATCTGTGCCAAAACCACCCCCTGCCCACCGAGGCGGCTTACCCCTTGTGGATGGGCTTGCCTGCCGAGGCCAAATTGAGCAGCGCCGATTTAGCGCAACGGGTCGAATCCTGCTTGGGCTTGAAAAAACCACCCAAGCAACGCACGCCCGACGAAGCACGCAAGATCAACACCCTTGTGGATGTGCTGCGCATGCCCGAAAACTCCATCCTCAGTCATTTGAACTGGGGCACTTTTACCTTACGAGATGTCGTCAGCAAGCATGGCGGACGCAGCCCTTTTGGGAACGAGAAGGTGCGCTACGTGGGTTCGGGCGACGATGCGGCGTTGAACGCCGCCGTGCTGCGCTACAAGGCCGACCCTCAAGCGGTGGCCTCTTTTGAAGCCGACACCGATCACCGTGGCCGCTTTGCCGTGCCCGTGCTCACCACGCACGGCATAGACGATGCCACCGTCTTTGTGGAAGGGCACGACACGCTGCGCCGTCGCATGGAAGCCTCTGGCAATGGGGGGCGCTTGGTGCAAACCTTCGTCAAGTCCCGTGAGCACAGCTATTTGGGCGATGCCACCTATCCACCCTTGTTTGAAGCCTTGCTCAATTGGGTAGAAAAAGGCGACAAGCCCACGCCGCTCGGGATTGCTGAGCGATGTGTTGCACTTCAGGCACGGGAATACGCTCAAAACTGCCGTTTCCTACCTCTGTACACCCCAGCAGCACTTTCTGGCCGAATTGCACCCCGATAACGCAACAGGTCGGCTGGCAACTGCACGCCAAGGACAGACCACCGGTGGGCGACGAAGCTGATAGAGTCAGGGTTTCAGATCGTTTTTCAAACCGCACCGAGGTTCATTCATGTCGTCTTCCGCATTCATTTGCCGTTTGAGCTTGGGATTGGGCTTGTTGCTTGGGGGCACGGCCTATGCAAGCAGCTTGTACATGAACGTGGTGGGTGCGTCTGGGGTGAGCTTGAGCGCGGCCTACCCCGCTGCCTCGGATTGCACAGGGCCGTGTGGGGTGGCAGTGGGCGTGGAACTGCCCCTGAACCTGACCGCCACCACCGCCTTGACAGGGGCCGATCAAACCTATGTGGGATCGACATCGCGCGATGCGCCCGTCACCGTGACCGCCCCGTCTGCGGCTGGCAACCAAGTCTTCAGCCACTGGAACGGCTGTGATTCTTCTAGCGGCACGTATTTGAATACCTGCACCACCAGCACGGCATCGGCCTTCAAGCAAGTCACCGCCATTTACACCAATACAGACAGCCGCATCGTCAACATCTCGACGCGGGCCTATGTGGGCACGGGCGAGAAAGTGGTCATCTTAGGCTTCATGATTTCAGGCGGCAGCAAGCAGGTGTTGATTCGTGGTTTGGGGCCGAGTTTGGAAACCAGCAGCATCTACGATTGCTTGAAAGACCCGCATCTGACCCTGTATCAAGGCAGCACGTCCCTACAAACCAGCGACGACTCGTCAATCATCAACGTGATTTCTCTGCGCCCCTACAACGCCACCGTCACGACAACGCTAGAAGCCGAAATCACCACCACGCTGGCCCCCGGCGCGTACACCGCCATCTTGCAAGCCTCGCCCAAATCCAGCGCCAGCACCGCCTGCCCACAAAGCGGCGTGAACACAGGCATAGGCTTGGTGAGTGTGGAGGACAAGGACAGCACCACCTCGCCCTCGCGCTTGGTCAACATCAGCACCCGCGCCTATGCCGATTTGGAAGGCTCTAGCCTGCAAGCGATTGCAGGCTTTGTGCTCTCGGGCACGGGGAAAAAGCGCGTGCTGGTCAAGGCCGCCGGCTCTACACTGGGCCAATACGGCATTGCCCAACCGCTTCAAGACCCGACGATGGGCTTTTTCAGCGGCAGTAACAAAACCTACGCGCTGGACAATTGGCGCTCAGACTCCAATTTCAAT
>DLPA01000134.1:18079-21581 GCA_002479815.1 bacterium UBA7470
CGGCTACACCCAGAACGGAAAAATGACAGGCGTGGGCCTGGTCTCGATTGAGGAAGACAAGGGCAGCAACACCACCACGCCCATTCAACTGCCTTCTCTCACCGCGCCCGTCACCATCTACAAACGGGGCGTGCAGTGCGAAACCACCACTTACACCGTCTCTTACTTAGGGACACAAACGGCCAACCTTCTCGAAACATGCCCGGGGGCAGTCATCAGTATGTGCGGAACACCCGATCAAAAAATCTACGCCGCAGGCGTCACTGCCATAGACGCAACCCTCAACGCAGGTGCAGGCTGGAGCACCACCCGCCCCACTTGCAATTGAACAAGGCATTGAGCGTCATTGGGGTTGGGGCAAACGTTCGGCGCGGGAGACGCTTTTTCAAATCAATAGTGATAGCGCAGTTGGGCGATGAATAAACAATCTTCGTCCACTTTATACACTATGCGATGCTCATCGTTGATGCGGCGTGACCAGTAACCAGCCAAGGCGTGCTTGAGCCTTTCAGGTTTACCAGCACCTTCAAACGGCGTGCGCATCGTCTCTTTGATCAAGGCATTGATGCGTTTGAGCATCTTTTTGTCGCTGTCTTGCCAGTGCAGATAGTCCTCCCAAGCTGGCTCTGCAAAGATCAACTTCATTCAATCAAGCCCCGCTCGGTTCCTTGACCACTTTCTAAGCTCACAACGGCCTCCAGCAGTCGTTTTGCATTTTTAGGCACACGAAGCAAGTATGCGGTTTCCTCAAGGGCTTTGTAATCGTCCAGCGACAGCATGACCACAGATGGTTGCCCGCTGCGGGTAATCATCATCGGCTCGTGGTCGTTACAAACCCGATTCATCGTATCCGCAAGCTTCGCTCGGGCAGCAGTGTAAGTAATAGCATCCATGTTGGCGACTCCGTTTGATGTACAGCATAGTGTACAGACTTTGACCAACGATGCTTGAAAAGCCATTTTTTCAATATTTCAGTCACTACTCAGCCCCTAAGCATCTTCCCCCCTCCCAGCCTCCTCCCAGCGGGGGGCTGAGCAGTTACGTTTTTATCTAGAAAATACCCGTCACGGCACAAAAACACTCGTTTTTAGGCTGAGAAAACAGGTTTTTTTGGTTTTTTCGGTTAATTCTTAGCATCAAAACGGCTGATAACGCCTATTTATTTGCGTAAACAGCTCCCATTTTTTACTATGATTTTTCAACCTCCACCCTCGCTAGCGCGGAAGGTGCGGGGGAAGATGGTGGGGTGGGTGCGGTTGCGGATGTGGTAGCTCATGGGTTTGCGGGGGCCTGTGCCTTCTATGGGGCCGGATTCTTGTAAAAAATCGCTGTCCAACATTCGTTTGCGGAAGGCGCTTTTGTCCAGCTCTCGGCCTAGTACAGCTTCATACACTTGCTGCAATTGTGGGAGCGTGAACGGTTCGGGCAGTAAGAAGGCGGGGAGCGAGGTGTATTCGACTTTGCTGCGTAGGCGCGACAGGGCGGCATCCAGCAGCTCGCGGTGGTCAAAGGCCAAGGGCGTGTCGGCCACTTGCGCCAGCGTGTGCCATTGGGCGCTGGCATCGACGGCCTCGGGCGCGGGAATCAGGGCCATATAGACGTGGGTGGCCGACCAGCCGCGTGGGTCGCGGTGGGCATTGCCCCAACTGCCCAGTTGCTCTAGGTGATGGGTTTGCAGGCCGGTTTTGTCTTGCAGCTTGCGTACCGCACAGGCCAGCAGACTTTCGTCTTGGTCGATGTTCACAAAGCCCCCCGGCAAGGCCCACGCATGGGGGAAGGGTTCGCCCTCTAGCGCCGGACGGCGTACCAGCAACACTTGCAGCTCAAACCCCGTGGCGTGGGGCCTAGGCAACACCGTCCAAATCACCACATCCACCGTCACCAAAGGGCGGGCGTGCATGGGGATGGATGCAACCGCAACATCAGCAAAAGCCGCAGGTGAAGAAGGAGCCGCAGATGCAGCGATGGAATTTACATTTTTTTTCATCGAACCCTCATTTTTAAGCATTTAAGTTGTACTATACAACTTATCAAAGTTGCACAGCACAACTTTATGTGACTTTGATCGAGCAACGCAGTGTTTAGGAGTTCGCCATGTCATCCACCGTCTTGTTGTTGATTGATCCACAAAACGATTTTTGTGATCTCCCCCCCAGTGCCCAAGGCATGCCCGCTTTACCCGTGGCGGGTGCTGATGCCGATATGCAGCGCGTGGCGGCCTTGATTCGCCGTCGCCAAGCGAGTTTGGATGACATCGTGGTGACGCTGGATTCTCACCACCGCGTCGATGTCGCCCACCCCTCTTTTTGGCAAGCGGGCGATGGCGCGGCGGCGCAGGCAGTTGCGCCGTTCACGCCCATCACCGCTGCACAGGTGCGTGCGGGGGCGTTTGCGCCGCGCGATGCCGCCGCCTTGCCCCGCGTCTTGGCCTATTTGGACGAGTTGGAAGCGCAAGGCCGTTACACGCTGATGGTGTGGCCCGTGCATTGCGAAATCGGCACTTGGGGCCACAACGTCCACAGCGCGGTGCGGGTGGCCTACAACGCATGGGAAGAGGCGCGGGTGTGCCAAGTGCGTAAAGTGGTCAAAGGCACGAATCCGTGGACGGAGCATTACAGCGCCATGCAGGCCGAAGTGCCCGATGCCAACGACCCCGACACACAGCTCAACCGCGCCCTGATCGCCCACTTGGACAGCTTTGATACCATTTTGATAGCAGGCGAGGCCAGCAGCCATTGCGTCAAAGCCACGACCGAGCATTTGGCCGATCATTTGCCCTCGGGTCGCTTGAGCAAATTGGTGCTCTTGACCGACGGCATGAGCGCGGTAACGGGTTTTGAGGCGCAAGCGCAAGCCTTCATCGCTGGCATGGTGGCACACGGGGCGCGGACGGCGCTGTGTGCTGATGTGTAGGGTCAATCGTGAAAATAATGAGCCAGCCTCAGCATGGTGCAGCGTATTGGTAGGGGTAGGCCCCCGTGCCTACCCCGAATCAGGGCAACCACAGGGGGTTGCCCCTACGCAAAGGCAAAGGTCTCATGATGAGGTCGTTTAACTGTAAGTTGTTCTCTGGTCAATGAAAGTTTGTGATGAAACCCGTGATTCAAAGCCTGTTGGATACTGATTTGTACAAGTTCACGATGTGGCAAACCATGCTGCACCGCCACCCACAAACGCAGGCCGAGTACACCTTTGTGTGTCGCAACACGCCCGCCTACCCGCTGGCAGAGTTGTTGCCCGAGGTGAACCGCGAGCTGGATGCCCTGTGCCGCTTGCGCTTCACCAAAGACGAGCTGGACTATGTGCAGGCCATGCGGTTCATCAAAAGCGATTTTGTCGATTTTTTACGCATCTTCAGCTTTCAGCGCGATTTCGTCCACGCCGAGGCCGACGGCCCGCACTTACGCATCACCGCCAGAGGGCCACAAGTACACGTCATGGGCTTTGAGATTTTGGTGCTCGCCATCGTCAACGAGTTGTACTTTCGCCGCTTCGATGCCCC
>DLPA01000134.1:21704-22105 GCA_002479815.1 bacterium UBA7470
TTTGAATTGTTTGACTTTGGCGTGCGCCGCCGCTACAGCCGCGAGTGGCAGCGCGAGGTCTTGCAAACCTTCAAAGACACGCATTCGCGTTTCTTCAAGGGCACGTCCAACGTGCAGTTGGCGATGGAATTGGGCTTGGTTCCCATCGGCACGATGGCACATGAGTATTTGCAAAGCTACCAAAGCCACGGCGTGCGGCTGCGCGACTTTCAGCGGGTAGCCTTAGAGGACTGGGTACAAGAGTATCGCGGCGATTTGGGCATCGCCTTGACCGACGTGGTGGGCATGGATGCGTTTTTGGCCGACTTCGATTTGTACTTCGCCAAGCTGTTCGACGGCCTGCGCCACGACTCCGGCGACCCCTTGATTTGGGCCGAAAAAGCCTTGGCCCACTACGCCAA
>DLPA01000182.1:0-4139 GCA_002479815.1 bacterium UBA7470
TGATCCTTGTCTGAGCTGTGGCGACGCTGCGGCACGAGCGAGATGGGAGCCAAAGCCGCAGCCTGCGCCAGCTCAGTTGCCACCACACCACCGACCGACTCCCCCAAGCGCAAGCCATCGCCCGTGTTGCCGCGAGCCGCCGCTGACCAATGTTCTTGTCCGGTGGGGGCGTGAGGCAACAGGGCTTGCTTGCGAGTGCGGTCGTGTGGAAACCCCCCGCAGGCCAGCACCACCCCGCAGCGGGCCAAGACGGTGCAAGTGCCACCGTCAGGCGTGCCCAACATCGCACCGCTTACGCGGCCTGTGAGGTCTTGCAGCAGGCGTTGCGCGGGATGTTGGGTGCGGATGTCCACCCCGCGTTCAAGCGCAGAACACGCCAAAGCTGCGACCAAGGCATGACCGTTGACCAAGCGCATGCCTCGCCCATGTCGCAACACGTCCCAAGCATAGCCAGCGATACGACGGCTGACATAGGCGAAAGAGGCCGGATGATGGAGGGCGTTTAAAAAATGCCGCAACTCCGCGCCCGAGGCAATGCCCATGCCCCACAGGGTGGTTTCTGGCAGAGGGGGTTTTAGGCGTTGGATGTCTGCTCCCAAGCGCCGCCCGTCAAAGGGTGCGGCGCAGACCGAGCGTCCTCCCAGTGCGGCATGGGGCGTGTGACCGTGAAAATCGGGAATGGCGTTGCCGTCGATGAATTGCAAAGCCGTGTGCTGGCGAAAAAAATCCACCATCGCAGGCGCGGCTTCCAAATAGGCTCGCACGCGGGTTTCATCAAATTGATCGCCCAACTCATGCCGCAAATAAGACAGCGGCTCATCCAGCGTTTCGTGCAGACCAGCGGCTTGGGCCAGCGGATTGCGGGGAATCCACATCCAGCCCCCAGACCATGCGCTTGTGCCGCCGTACAGCGCTTCTTTTTCTGCCACGATGACTTGCAGCCCCAAATGCGCGGCGGTGACGGCGGCTGACAATCCACCAGCGCCAGAGCCAATGACCAGCAAGTCACATTCAAGCGATGAAGGGGGGCACTCAGCCATGATGTGGATTCCTAAAATTCCTGAAAAAGAAGCGCCTAGCGCTTGTATTTAAAGCGCCAGAGGCCATTTTTATCTAAGGTGCATAAATCGGTGGGATGCCACTGGCAGCCAGAGCACGGGCGGCAGATTTGCTCAAAAACGGGGAGGCTCCGCTGGCTGCTGCCATTTGCGCGGCTGTATTGAGCAGGGCTTCGCTGAGGCTGTGCATGCGCTCACGGGTGAAGCGCACGCTGGGGCCAGCAATGCTGATGACACCCAGTGGTGCTTGCCCTTGCAGGCGAATGGGCGCGGCCATTGCATTCAGTCCGGCGGTGTAGGTTTCTTCGGTGACGCTGAAACCTTGGCGGCGAGTTTCTTGGACGGCACTCAGCACGGTTTGCAAGCTGGCGGGGGCTTGAGGGCCGTAGTCACTGGGTGAACCCAAGCCTTGTCGAGCGACCAAGGCCAAGGCCTCGTCGTCGCTGAGGCATGACAACCATGCCCACCCAGACGAGGAGCACGACAAACGCGCATCGCTGCCCATGTCAGGGTCGTACCGCAGCCCTTGACGCGCACCTTGGGCACGCGCCACCCACGTCAAGCGATCACCGTCGATGACGGACAGACGCACCAACTCCCCCGAGACCAGCGCCAGTTGATCCAGCAAAGGCTGTGCTACATCGACGATGCCGGTGTTGCTGAGAAAGGTCAGCCCCATGGACACCAGTTTGGTCGTGAGGATGTAGTCGCCATGATCGCGCACTTGGCGCACGTAGCCGCAACGTGTCAAATCGGTCAGCAGACGGTGTGCCGCGCTGCGAGGCATGTTCAGAGAGTCGGCAATGGCCGCCAATTCCAAACCCTCGCCGTGACGAGTCAACAATTCCAAAATTCCCAAGGTTCGTTCAAGTACACCGCTCATGGTCGTGGCCTTTCAAGATACAAGCATGTTCGCAAGTCCGAACAGCATTGGCATGACAGTATGAGGGCGAAAAAAGCATGGTTGAGCGCTATGAAGGAGATGAAGAAGGTGTGAGGCTGTGGCGTTTCTTTTTTGAAAGTGTATTCAAAAAAGAAATTTAATTCAATACTTGAATAGTATTCCACTTTTTTGTAGGATGCAGGCCATTGCAAACTTTCAGATAGAGTGCGCCATGTCGATCAGCCTCAGTGGGGCCACCCGTGTTCATTTCATCGTGGGTGACCCTATTGCCCAAGTTAAATCACCCGCAGGGGTGACACAGTTGTTTCAAGCACGCGGTCATGAGGCCTGCTGTGTGCCTGCGCATGTTGCTCCGGCACAGTTGGCGACGTGGGTGTCGGGGGTGTCGCTGGCGCAAAATGTCGATGGCATCATCGTCACCGTGCCGCATAAGTTTGCCGCGTCTGGCGTGTGCCACAGCCTGTCGGCGGCGGCGCGGTTTTTGGGGGCGGTCAACGTCATGCGGCGTGATGCTGCTGGTCGTTGGCATGGGGACATGTTCGACGGCACGGGCTTTGTCGCTGCCATGCACGCACAGGGCTACGCGGTGGCGGGGCGCAAAGTCTTGCTGGTGGGGGCGGGTGGCGCAGGCTCGGCGATTGCCTATGCCTTGCTGCAAGCGGGTGTCAGCACCTTGGCGATTCACGATGAAGATGAACAACGCCGACACAGTTTGATGGAGCGTTTGGCAGCTTTGGGCTTGGGTGCGGTGGTCGATGGCAGTGCTGATCCCACGGGCTTTGATGCTGTCATCAACGCCACGCCTATGGGGATGAAAGAGGGCGACCCTGATCCTGTGGATATGAGCCGCTTGACGGCGACGATGTGGGTCGGTTGTGTCATCACACAGCCAGCGGTATCGCCACTGATAGCCAAGGCCCGCGCCTTGGGCTGTGCAAGCTTGACCGGTGCGGAGATGTTTGCGCAGGTGCGTGATTTGATGGTCGATTTTCTGCTGGAGCGTGTGTGATGCGCGTGCTGGATGCCTTGCCTGCACAGGCGGAATACGACGTGGTGGTGATAGGCGCGGGTGGTGCGGGCTTGGCGGCTGCTCTGTTTGCCGCCTTAGAAGGGGCCAAGGTGCTGCTGGTCGAGCGCACGGCGCATGTGGGCGGAACCACGGCGTTGTCGGCGGGCACCACTTGGATTCCCGGCACAGATCATGCCGCTGCGGTCAACCCACAAGATACCTTGGCGCAAACCGAAAAGTATTTGGACAATGCCATCGGCGATCGAGGCACAAAAGCCTTGCGACAAGCATTTTTGGCGCATGGCGCAGAGGCGGTGCGACAGTTGGAAACGCAAACCGAAGTGCGGTTTCGCCCCTATCCGAAACACCCTGACTATCTCTCAGAGTTGGACGGTTCGACCTTGTGCGGTCGAGCCTTGGAACCCATGCCGTTTGATGGGCGTTTGCTGGGGTCATGGTTTGGCTTGATTCGTCCTCCTATCCCAGAGTTCACCGTCTTGGGTGGAATGATGGTGGACAGAACCGACATCAATCATTTGCTGGGCATGACTTCTTCATGGGCTTCGTTTCAACATGCCACCAAAATCGTGGGTCGTCATGTGCTGGATCGCATGCGCCATCCACGCGGGACTCGTTTGGTCATGGGTAATGCCTTGGTTGCTAGGCTTTTATACTCGCTGTCGCTTTTGGATAAAGGAAGTCTTGCTCTCAATACAGAAGTTGTGAGTTTGACTCCCACCCCCGTTGCAGGCACTGCTGCGCATGTGCGTTTGTCTCAAGATGGGCAGGTGTGCGATGTGGTCGTGCGCCGTGGGGTGATTCTTGCCAGTGGGGGCTTCAATCGCCACCCCGATCACCGTGCTGAACATTTGCCACAAATAGCCACCGAGTGGTGTCCAGCAGCCCCCGGGCACACGGGGGCGGCGCAGGATTTGGCCTTGGGTTTGGGGGCGCAATGGGGCCGACAAAATCTCAGTCCGGCCTTTTGGGCACCTGTGTCCTTGCGGCGGCGGGCCGATGGCTCGCAAGCGGTGTTTCCACATTTTGTGATGGACAGAGCCAAGCCCGGATTCCTCACGGTCAATCAAAACGGTGAGCGCTTTGTCAATGAAAGCACGTCTTACCATTTGTTTGGTTTGGCGATGCAAGAGGCGCATCGCCACAGCCC
>DLPA01000182.1:4213-8047 GCA_002479815.1 bacterium UBA7470
CGATTCCAGCGTATCTGATCGCTGATGCCGCCGCACTCAAGCGCTACGGCATGGGCATGGTCAGACCCGGGGGCAAGGGGTTGGCTCCCTTTTTGGCCGATGGCTACCTGACGCAGGGGGATAGCCTTGCTGAGTTGGCGCAAAAATTGGGCATTCCGGCGCATCGCTTGCAAGCCAGTGTGCAGCGGTTCAACGCCCATGCCGCCACGGGCCACGATCTTGATTTTCATCGCGGGGAAACCGCGTACCAGCGCAACATTGGGGATGCAGCGTGGTCGGGCAAAAATCCGAATCTAGGGGCGCTAGAGACCGCGCCGTTTTACGCCGTCAAGCTGTACCCGGGCGATATTGGCGCTGCAATGGGCTTGGTCACTGATGAACATGCCCGCGTGCAAGATGCACAAGGCCAGCCGATCGCTGGTTTGTACGCAGTTGGCAACGACATGAATTCCATCATGGCGGGGGTCTATACCGCACCCGGCATCACGATAGGGCCAGGATTGGTGTTTGCAAGTGTGGCCGCCAAACATGCGATGCATCGCACATGAAATCGTTAACCCTGATAACGAACGATCAACGAACGAAGATGTTCGTTCATCGTTCGTTTCTGCGATGCTTGGGCTGGTACGGCGCAAGGCTCACCTCTACAGTCTGCGCTAAATCCAAATCCATCTGTAAACCGAAGATTTGAGGCTAGTTTTTTTTCGTTGCATCTACACAAAAGGAGACACACATGCAACCCTGCAAACGACAACTTTTAGGCATGGCTTTGGCGGCTGTGACTTTATCAGCCACCACGGGCATGGCTCAGGCGCAAGCATATCCGACCCGAGATGTGACCGCTGTGATCCAGTGGGGTGCAGGTGGAGGGACTGATGTGGCGATGCGTGGCTATGCCCCTTACGCCGAAGAAGCCTTGGGCAAAAAAATCGTGCTGCAAAACAAACCTGGCGCTGCCGGTGTGATTGGGGCCAACTTTGTATTGCAGCAGCCCGCAGATGGATACACCTTGCTGATGGGGGCCGAGCCACAATCGCTGTACCGTGTCATGGGGACGGCAGATTTTGACTACGATAAGTTTTACCCCATCAACATTGCCGCAGTAGCCAACACCATTTTGTTGGTGGCCCGTACCGATGCGCCTTGGAATAACATGCAAGATTTGCTGACCCACGTACAAGCCAATCCCAACAAGGTGAAGCAATATTTGGCAGGACAAGGCACTGTGCCCTTCACCATCAATGCGATGATGAATTCTTTGACCAAATTTGAAACGATCAAAGTACCGTTTGATGGCGATGGCCCCGCGATTGCCGCTTTGCAAGGGGGACATGTGGACATTGGCTTTATTGCATCGGGTGCGGTGATTGAGCATGTGAAGGCGGGTCGATTGAAAGCCTTGGGTGTCTTGGACAACAAGCCTTACCAAAACATTCCCCCTATGACAGATGCCCCTTCGTTGCGAGGATTGCCCAAGTTTTTGCCTTGGGGGTCTTGGTACGGGGTTTTTGTTCGCAAAGAAACACCTGATGATGTCAAGGCCAAGTTGGTGGCGGCATTCAAAAAAGCAGGTGACAACCCGAAATACCGCGACATGATGACCGGACGAGGCACGACCATGCTCAACATCAGCGGAGCTGAGGCAGAGGCCTTTATCAAGAAATTCCAATCCACAACAGCTTGGCTCTATCAAGATGCGGGTGTGGCGAAGAAAAATCCTGCGGAATTGGGGATTGCCAAACCGTAAGTGCGGTTGTTTGGGATTGGTGCAACGATAGGCGACTGACGGTGTGCAATTCACCGTCGGTTTTTTTATATCTGAATGTCTTGATCGCGGGGTTTTTATGCATACCAGTCACCCTCGACTGCCCGGTGAGCTTAGTTTTATGGTGCTGATCGTGGCTTTCAGTGCCTTCATGCTCTGGGCTTCTTATCAAATCTCGAAATTTGAATCCATCTCCTCTGCTGGTGTATTTCCTATGGTTTGCGCACTGACCATGTTGGTGACTGGGGCGACGAGCTTATGGAAAACAGCACGCACACCATTGGTACTGGAAGCAGATGAGACCTTAGGGCAACAGATGGTGCGCAAGGTTTTGCCTTTGCAATTGGTGCTGTTCACGATATTGATCGTGATTTACATGATGGCGCTGGAGTATTTGGGCTTTTTGCTCTCGTCGTACTTGTTTTTAGCGGCATCAATGCGTTTGTTGGGCAGTCAGAAAATGGGTTTGAATTTGCTGGTCAGTTTAGGTGTATTGGCTGCGATCTTCATCGTATTTCAAACGGCGTTTTCTGTGGTGTTGCCTGAAGGTCGTTGGATCGGGCCTTATTTGCCGGAGTTTTTGAAATGATGGAAGCCATTGGTTATTTCTTCATGTCTTGGCTGGACATGAAGATGCTGCTGCTGACGGCAGCAGGCACTTTTGCAGGCATTTACATCGGCGCTATACCCGGTTTATCGGTGACGATGGCAGTGTCAATTTTGATTTCGTTTACGTTCAAGTGGCATATCAATGAAGCCTTGGCGTTGATTTCCGGCATTTATTTGGGCGGGGTGTATGGTGGATCGCGCAGCGCGATCTTGCTGAATATTCCTGGCGCACCAGCGGCAATTGCGACCGGTTTGGACGGCTACCCATTGGCAAAGCGTGGAGAGGCAGGGCAGGCGATTGGCTTGACCACTGTGGTCTCGGTGTATGGTGGATTTATTGGCATTTTTGCATTGGCTGTTGCCGCACCAGCGGTGTCGGAGCTGGCTTTGAAGTTTGGCCCTCGTGAGTATTTGTTACTCGCTTTATGGGGGATTTTGTTGGTGGGCAGTTTGTCTGGGGAGTCTTTGTCGAAAGGCATTTTCTCGGGGGCACTCGGCGCATTGATTGCTTGCGTGGGCTTAGACCCCATGACGGGTGAGAATCGCTTGACCTTTGGCAGCATGCAATTGTCGGCAGGCATTTCCTACATTGCTGCAATGATTGGTTTTTTTGGGGTGGCAGAGGTCATCGCACAAATTCATGAGTTACATCTGACAGCAATCAAACAAAATGTCAGCAAAATCATTCCTTCTTGGGGCTTGTTGCGCAAATACCTGCCCTTGGCTACCCGTACATCAGTCATTGGTGTGGTCGTCGGTGCTTTACCGGGGGCGGGTGGCGATATTGCTGCGTTGATGGCTTACGACCATGCCAAACGCACGGTCAAAGACCCATCACGCCCTTTTGGTGAAGGCGCTTACGAGGGCTTGGTGGCTCCAGAGTCTTCTAACAATGCAGCGGTGGGTGGTGCTTATGTGCCCATGCTGACTTTGGGTATTCCTGGCGATGCAGTGACCGCAGTGATTATTGGTGCGTTGTATATACACGGACTCAAACCCGGCCCAATGTTGATGATAGAAACTCCGCACCTGTTTTGGTTCATTGTTGGATCATTGGTATTGGCAAACCTGTTTTTGCTGGTGTTTGGTCTTACAGGCATCAAAATTTTCGCCAAAATCGTTGAAACGCCTAAACCCGTTTTATTACCCTTGATTTTGGTGCTGTCGGCCGTCGGTGCTTATGCCATCAACAACAATCCCGTGGATGTGTATTGGATGCTGGGTTTTGGTGTGCTGGGCTATTTCTTGAAAATGTATGGCTTTCAAGTCGGGCCAGTGATTTTGGGCATGATTTTGGGGCCGCTGATGGATCGCAGCTATCGCCAAGCCATGATGTCCACCAACAATGATGTGGGGCTGTTTGTGTCCGAATTCTTCACGACACCACTATCGGCCATCATTTTGTTCCTGCTCTTTATGACCCTGTTCAGTCAAACCTCCCTATGGAAGCGTTGGCGTGG
>DLPA01000183.1:0-296 GCA_002479815.1 bacterium UBA7470
CTGCGGCTGTGAACCCCCGCGCATACCACCACGGCATCAAACGTCTCGGTTTGGGTTTGATCGCCTTGGCGCAGCGTCAAATGCGCCTGCTGCCCGTCGCTGCTCAGGGCGGTGACGCGGGTGTCGTAACGCATCTGCACGCCCCAGCGTTCCTCACAGGCGCGTGCCAAACCGTGGGTGAACAGGTGGATGTCGCCCGTGGCATCGCTCTCGGTGTACCAGCCACCATAGAAATCGCCTTCCAAAGTGGGTTCTATGGCCCGCATCTCGCTAGGGGTGACGGGGCGACGACCCAG
>DLPA01000183.1:481-3001 GCA_002479815.1 bacterium UBA7470
GCCTCGGCCCAGCCGAACAAATGCTCGCGGGCGGCAATGGCGAGTTGGGCGGTGGTCGTGGTGTGGGCTTGATAGTGGGGCAGGGCGGCGATGAACTCGGCCATCCAACTCAGCTTGTGCCAGGTCAGGGTAGGCGGCATCAGCAGCGGCGCATCGCGCTTGAACATCCATTTCAAACCCTTGAGCAAGGTGCTGGGGTGCGTCCACACCTCGGCATTCGAGGCCGACAACTGCCCGCCATTGGCGTGCGAAGTCTCCATGCCCGCGTAACGGTGGCTGTCGATGACGGTGATGCGGTGGCCGGCGCGGGCCAAAGCGTAGGCGCTGGTCACGCCGGTGATGCCGCTGCCGATGATGGCGATATGGGCCATAAGAATCTCTCACTCAAAGCAAACGTCCCCAACAAAAAAAGGACGCTGAACGCACACCCTTGTGCATCCAACGACCCCCTCTGTTTGGAACCTGAGAGATTCGCGCTGCGCCAGCCGTGCATGACGCACGAGAGCAGTGCTTGCTCCTGCGGTGGGCCGTGCGACGTGAGCACGACCACTCTTCAGAGTGCATCCACCGCAACGGTTCTTGGAGCCTGAGAGTTTCCGGGGTGGTTGCTCCTTCGGCGCTGATCTCAACACAGCAAGACCAGACTCTCCCGTTGCGGCAGCTTGTGTCCTGCAAAGACAACAGCCTACTTGCAGGCGCGGGGGCAGCAAAGCCACACCGCTTCAATTTCAAGACTTCATTCTAAGCGCCACTGACGCTGATGCGCGATGCAATACCGCCTTTTTAAGCAAAATAATGCAGCATTATTTTTAAGCATGATGTGGATTGCACGAAAAAATCCATAGCAAAAAAAGTGAGCTGCTTACGCAAGTAATACGGCGATTGCAGCTATTTTCATATCTAAAATCAACCCGAAAAACCTAAAAAATGTCTTCCAAACAGCCTAAAAAGGTGTCGGTGGCGGGGGAAAAGGCCTGTCAAAGAAAACCAATGGGTTTTTTCGCCTTGCGCGTCTTGTCTTCGGCAATGAGTTGTTTGATGGCATCAAACACTTGAGAAAACTGTTCGTCATAACGGGTTTCCATCGCTTCGATGCGAAGGGCCAAATCACGATTAGAGTCCATCAGGCGGCGCAGTTGTACAAAGGTTCGCATGATGGCGATGTTGACCTCTATCGCACGCTGGGAGCGCAGCACACTGGAGAGCATGGCAACCCCTTGTTCGGTAAAGGCATAAGGTGCGGCTGTGAGCTTGCGCCGAGATGAGGTCACAGTTTGTGACCTCATCGCTTCCCACTCTTGCAGCGTCAGTTGAAACATGAAATCGGCGGGAAAGCGTTCAAAATTGCGTTTCACTGCCTGATTCAGCGCCTTGGTTTCTACCTCGTAAAGGCTGGCTAAATCAGCGTCCAGCAATACCTTTTCCCCGCGAATAAGATGAACAAGGTGCGCCAGATTTTCGGGTTTGGGAACGATTGAAGTCATACCTAGCTGCGTTTAAACATCCACATTCACAGCCGCCAGCTCGCGCATGGTCAGCGCATCGCCATGCACCACGTTGACGTTCAGCACCTGCACGGCGGTGCGGTACGGCTCGTCGGTGTCGCTGAGGGCCAAGGCTTCGGCCCACACGTCCAGCAAGTTGGCGCGGCATTCGCTGATGTTGTCGGGCAGCAGTTCTATGCCGTAAATGCACATCAATCCCAGCAGCGCGTAATGCTGCCGCTCAAATTCAGAAGCACCGTATTTCAGTGCCACCACAGCCAGTTTGCGCCGCAGTATCTGCACCATGAAGTTGCCGCTGCCGCAAGCGGGTTCTAAAAAACGGGAGTCGATGCGCTCGGTTTCATCTTTGACCAGATCGAGCATGGCCTGCACCATCCACGGCGGCGTGAACACCTCACCATGATCGGCCACACGTTGTTTGGATTTGACGAGGGTCATAAAAGGAAGACAAGCAAAAAAAGTTCAACACATCAACCCACATCATAGCCGCCACCTCTCCATAGAGATTTATTGTTTTGATAGCTGCTATCGCAATTAAATAGGCTGTTTCAGGCATTCCTATATCCAAAATCAGCCCGAAAAACCTAAAAAATGCGTGTTCAGTCTTTTGTAACGGCTATTTTTATAAATTTCTATCAAATTTTAGGAAATAAAAAAGCACCTAGCGCAATGATTAATTGCGGTAGGTGCTCCTAAAAAGTGCTATTGTTTTAGATGGCCTTGAATCGTTTCACACCCCTCACGCCAGTTCTGACACGGGCACGCACGAGCAAAACAGGTTGCGGTCGCCATAGACGTTGTCCACGCGGCCTACGGGGGGCCAGTATTTGCCGGCTTTGAGGCTGGCGATGGGGAATGCGCCCAGTTCGCGGGGGTAGGGCTTGTCCCAGTCGGCGCTCAAGAGGCTGGCGGCGGTGTGGGGGGCGTGCTTCAGTGGGTTGTTGTCACGCGGCCATTCGCCCGCTTCGACGCGGCGGATTTCTTCGCGGATGGCGATCATGGCGGCGATGAAGCG
>DLPA01000124.1:0-1569 GCA_002479815.1 bacterium UBA7470
AGATATGAGGCTTTCGATCATGGCGCATTTCCTTTCAATGTAGAGCTGTCGCTCAGGTGTCTGTTTTTGCTGGGTACGTTTTGGTTTATGGCCCAGAGGGTGAATAGAAACACAGTGGTTTTAGGGGCATCAGGACATGGGTAGCGGGGGATATTTATCGAACCAATGTCCTGAATGTCCTGCAAGTCCTGCTCGTGGCCTGTTTTGCGCCTAATCATTGGCCTCAGCCTTCCAATTGGACGAACGGCGAATGCTCCATTTAACTGTGCCGCCAATCTTCCCTAGCGACTTCACTTCGATGCCCACATATCTCAAAGAGGTGGCAGCACGGCGCAGCGCATCGCCAAAACCCTTGGCTGTTTTGGGCCATGCTTCAGCGCCCAGCGACTTAAATCGCTCGACTTCAGCAAACAACTGTTTGACGGGGATGTCTCTGCCTTGTCCGGCCTGAGATTCAAACCAGTCAATGAAAGCCAGTGCCACGGGGCTACTGTCGATGGTGCGTGAAATGCTCTCACTTCGGGCGGCGTGGAATTGGCGCAGAAACTCGCCTTGTGGCGCTCCCAGTGCCCGCTCCATTGCCAAACCCAAACGGGCGAATCCCGCCATGCGAATGTTTTCCGATTCGGGTAGCTGGGTGGTGGGTAACTCTGCCAAGGTGCGGGCCATGAGGTCGAACAGACTTGCCAATAAGGACGGATAGGCGGCTTGAAACGCTTGCTCTATCTGGGTGTCTTCTTGGCGCTTTTCGATGCGTTGCGGCTCAATGCAGACAGCACGGTCGATCAGGTCATGGGCGGTCACGCAAGCGGATATGCCGTTGAGCACCACAGGGCGCATGACGTTAATCACGCTCTCATCTCCGTCTGAATAGAGTTTGCGCTTGGCATACCCGCCACCTGTGGCAAGCACACACAAGCCGTCTTGCAACGGGGCGCTCAGGTGACTGACGTTTTCAAAGGAAACGACCCAGTTCACCCCAGCGGTGATGAACAAGTCTTCTACGGTTTTAGGCGGACTGCGCAGATTGCTCGCGTTGGGGTCGATCAGCGTTCTGAGGTAACGCTGGGTGGTGGATTTGGCACTGCCCGCTTCCCCCAAAATTTCCAGCACGGGAAACGCACCTTCAGGTCGCAAACTTTCCAATAGCCATGCCAGCACCAGTAAACGGGCTTGTTCTGGCACATTCACAAACTGCCACAGATCATGGATGCTGCTGTCGGCGGCGGCGATGGGCGTGGGCATCGGGCGCATGGTTTCGGGGCGCAAAAACCGCCCTTCGTGTTGTTGTACCAGTGACCACGATCCTGCTTCAATTTTGGCGGCGATGCTGTTGCCGTCTTGAGCCAAGTCGATCAAGTAGGCTTGCTCTACCTTTGCCACCCTGACGTGGACAGGCTTTTGCTCTGCGTCGTGCAGCGCCAGCCCCTCCAATACTTGCAGGGCTTCACGCACCGATTGATCCCGCGCTGCTTTGCCTGTGGTTTTGTAGAACTCTGCCATGAACCAGCTTTTGAAGCGTGAACTGTTGAGGTGGTAGGTGGTTTCGATGTCATGCACCAATGCAAA
>DLPA01000124.1:1727-2359 GCA_002479815.1 bacterium UBA7470
GGGCGGCACATAGATTTCCGCCTCGTCAATCACATGGGTGATGATGCGGCGTATCTTTTCTTGGTCGCTTTTGGCGGCATCGCTCATGATGCACTCCCTTCTTGAATGGTGTCGTTGATGTCGTTTTGAGCCTGTACCGTCAGGCGTACCGTTGCACCACAGGCCACCCAGCGGTCGGCGCACTTGCGGGTGGCTTGTTCCCCTGCTGGGTCACGATCTCGCGCAATCAGCAGGCACTCGATGCCGTGCAAGTAGGGCAGTTCTGCCAAGTTGCCCGCGTCGATTGCGCTCCATACGGGCGTGTAGCCGTGGGCCAAGCTGAGTGCGGTTTCTATGCCCTCAGCGACGGCCAGGCCATAGGTGACGTACTCGTCAGGCCATAGGCGGCACACTGAGCCGCTTTTGATGTGGTTTGCCAGTAATCGGCGCGGTGGCTTTACGTCTGCCTTCTTGCCATTGGCGCACACCCAAGTGAAGTGAAGGCTTTTTGCTTGGGCGGTCTTGGCATCCGTGAGCAAGGCCACCAGTGCAGGCCCACTATGCCCCGATGGATGTTTCAGCGATGGATGCCATCGAAGATGCGAATGCTGCGGCGGCAGAACGCAGCAGCGGGCGCTCAGGTATTGGCCTGC
>DLPA01000124.1:2495-2891 GCA_002479815.1 bacterium UBA7470
CGGCTGTCGATTGGCGTTTGGGCGGTGCAGGTGGCTTGTGGCCTTCGCTCCACCCATGACGTTTGGCGATGCTGAACAACGTCCCAGCGCCTACGCCTTTGCCTTGCTTGAAGGACTTCCAAGCAGATCGGCAGTCTTTGGCGTTGTAGCTGTCGCCTTGGGCGCTCCACTGGTCGAAGGTGTCAAAGGTGATACCTGCCTCTTTAGCCGCCATGCCCACTTTGACCCACGTATCCCGCTCACAATCAGCGGGGATGGTGTGCAGGGCGTGAATGGCTCTTTGCACGTCTTGGTGCTGGTGGGTATTCATCACGCCACCCCCCATGTCAACACCAGCGCCAGCAACAAGGCCACCGATTCAGCGATAAAAAAGTGAGCTGCTTTCGCAATGAATAC
>DLPA01000131.1:0-4474 GCA_002479815.1 bacterium UBA7470
ATCGACTATGACCGCGAAAACCACACCGAACTGTTGTGGTTTTTTGAGGGCTTTACCAGCTATTACGACGATGCCTTGTTGTGGCGTGCGGGCTTGATCGACTTGAGCACCTACTTGGAACTGGTGGCGCAACACCTGCGCCAAGTGCAGCAAACGCCGGGCCGACAAGTGCAAACCGTAGCACAAGCCAGTTTTGACGCATGGACGCGCTATTACCGCGTGCAAGAAAACACGCCCAACGCGACGGTCAGCTACTACACCAAGGGCGCACTGGTGGCGCTGTGCTTGGACTTAACCCTGCATCGTCACGGCACGCATCTGGCCGATACGATGCGCCGCTTGTGGCAACGCTGCGCCGGCGGGCCGATGACCGAAGCCGATTTACGGGCAGTGTTGCGCGAGCAACTGCCCCACATCCAAGGGCTGGACGACGCACTGAGCGCATGGGTACACGGCACGGACGAACTGCCCGCCTTGGCCTTGCTGGCCGACCATGGCATTGAAGTCAAGCAAGAAGCCGCGACGCTGGCGCAAACGCTGGGCCTTCGAGTAAGCGAGGCCGGATCGCTGACCATACAAAACGTGCTGCGCGACAGCATCGCTGAAGAAGCTGGTTTTGCCGCAGGCGACGAATGGCTGGCGATACAAGCCTTGCCCGACACGGCGAATGCGGAAACCAGCCTGACAAACGCACCCATCTGGCGCATCCACAAGCTGGCCGATGCGCAACACCTGTTGGGCAACGCGCATGGCTGCGTGCAAGCGTGGGTGGCTCGTGATCGTGAAATACTGACGCTCACGCTTCAATGGCCTGCCCGTCTTGCGCCGACACAATGCCAGCTCAAGCCGACCGCCCAAGATGCACCCGCGTTGACTGAGGCAGGGGCTGACCTAGGGGCACGGCGTTGGCCTGATTGGTGTTGATCGTCACGTTCCAAACAGCGACCACACAGGCGAAATACATATGCGCTTATGGCATTTGACCCTGGGGGTGAGTGTGGCGCATCTCGCCTTGTTGTGGGGTACGGCTCAGTGGGGTGCGCGCGAGCACCGGCTGTTGGTGTGGGACGAGCCCCAGCTGACGCATCAGGTGAGCGTGGACAAACGCGCCTCGCCTTTGTTGAGCCAAGCCCGAAGCGATGAAAAAGAACTGCCCTTATCGACCATAGGCCAGACCTTGCAAGTGCGTACCTTCGTTGACGTGCCGCAACGGGTGTCATCGCTTGCCACGGCTGTACCTCAGGCCAGCCCACCGATCATACAAACTGCATTGCCCCAAAGGACTGCGCCTAAAAAAACCAGCGCCACCCCCGCGCCCACCCCTACCCCTGACGAGCCAACGCAGGTTGAGACGGCGACATCTGCTGCCTCGGAGTCCGGCAGTGTCACGCTCGCTGCTGCGCCTGCCGCGATGGGAGTGGAGCAGCAGGTCAGCACCGATGCGCCATCGCCCACAGTGCTTGCGTCCGTCTCTGCATCCGTGCCTGACATTCAAGCATCACCTCCCCCCAAAGAAACGCCTGCCCCGGTTGATGCGGTGGATGTGGCGGCTGCGGTGGCTCACTGGCCGCCAGCCACCCGTCTTCATTACAGGCTGCATGGACACTACAAGGGCGATTTGCACGGCAAAGCCGCTGTGTTGTGGCAACGCCAAGGCACACGCTATCAAGCACAGGTGGACGTGAGCGTGTCGCTGTTCTTTCACTTGCGCATGACCAGCCAAGGTCGCGTCACCCCCCAAGCCTTGTGGCCCGAGGTCTATCAAGAAGAACGCCGTGGCAAAGTGCGGGGCATCAAAATGGGGGATGCAGTCGTGCAGTTGGATAATGGCGACACCATGCCACGTCCCAAGCGTCTGCAAGACACCGCCAGCCAATTCGTTCAATTGGCACAAGACTTCGCGCACCAGCGTCGCCCTTTGCGGGTGGGGGCGGTGATTCCTCTGCCCTTGGCTCGCCCGGGTGGTGTGGATGAGTGGGTGTATGACGTGGTGGCGCTCGACACCTTGAACACCCCCTTAGGACAAGTCCCGGCGTTTCATTTGCAGCCCCGACCTTTGCTGAAAGCGCGTTCAAGTGTGGGGGTGGAGATGTGGTTCGCACCATCCTTGCAATACTTGCCCGCGCGCATACGTTTGAACTTGGGGCCAGAGGTGTGGCTGGACTTGCTGCTTGAAAGCATTGATCAGGCGCAAACTCCCACCGCTGCGTCCTGAGATGGATCAACAACCAAGGCGAGGCTGTGAGGCGTACCGTGAGGCGTATCAGGGGCGCAGCAACTCGTCAAAGGCACGAATGTAGGCATCGGCCACGGCATCGCCTTTGACTTCACGTAGGCGCTGCGCGCACAAGTCCGAGGCCGCACACAAGCCCTCTAGGGTAGTCGCTGTATTCACGCCTTCAATCAACTCTTTGGCTTGAGGGCCCAGCAGACTTTCGATTTCCCAGATGATTTCGGCACGAATATCGCCCAGGTTCGGCGTGGGGGGCTGATACGCAGCCATGCTCGCACGGTCAAAACGCATCGTGGCATCAAAATCCATGCCTTTGAGATCAGGCAGATGACCGGCATCGCCCAGCGTCGCCACCATGCCCAAGTGCTCCAACGTCTCCAAGGCTTCCAAACCCCCGACGTTGGCAGCGACTTTCGTCAGCTCGCGCACCGTCCGTTTCCCATCGACCATGATGAGCAAAGGGCGCAAACGTTGGGGCAACGCAGGATCGCGCTCGGCAATGGCACTGCGTCCTAACTTGGTTTTAATCAGAACGGTGAAATCGGACATGGGCATGGCATCAACACCTTCTTTATTGCAATGGCTGGAGATCAAAGAGATACGCGACTGTCATTCGGGTCAACAAAGAATTTATCACTATACCGGCGCGACGTTGCTGACAACGCGTCTGGTTTAGACTCTTTGCGTCATAAATGATACGAAGCGAGGCGTTCTCGCGTCTGTGGTGTTGTTTCGATGTGCTGCATTTTTTTGGAGATTACAAATGAGCTATGAATTTATTTTGGTGCGAACCGAAGGCCCCGTCGGCATCGTCACCCTGAATCGTCCCAAACAACTCAATGCCTTGAACGATGGCTTGATGAACGAGTTGGGGCTGGCCCTCAAAGCCTTTGATGCCGACCCCGAGATCGGCTGCATGATCGTCACAGGCAGCGAAAAAGCCTTTGCCGCCGGGGCTGACATTGGTGCGATGGCGACTTATACCTTTGCCGATGCCTACAAGGGAGACTACATCACCCGCAATTGGGAAGCCATCCGCAGCGTGCGCAAGCCCGTCATCGCGGCCGTCAGTGGCTTTGCCTTGGGTGGGGGCTGCGAATTGGCGATGATGTGCGACTTCATCATCGCTGCCGACAATGCCAAATTCGGTCAGCCTGAAATCAAACTCGGCATCATTCCGGGCGCAGGCGGCACGCAACGCTTGCCCCGCGCCGTGGGCAAATCCAAAGCGATGGACATGGCACTGACAGGCCGCATGATGGATGCCACAGAAGCCGAACGCGCAGGGCTGGTCAGCCGTGTTGTGCCCTTGGACAAACTGCTGGATGAAAGCTTGGGCGCAGCCTTGCAAATTGCCCAGTTTTCACAGCTCGCGGTCATGGCGGCCAAAGAATCGGTGAACCGCGCCTTTGAAGGCACCTTGGCCGATGGGGTGATGTTTGAGCGCCGTTTGTTCCACGCGCTTTTTGCCACGGCTGATCAAAAAGAAGGCATGGATGCGTTTGTCAACAAACGCAAAGCCAACTTTACGCATCAGTGAAAAACGCCCAAAAACTCGCTATAATGTGGGGCTGTCGGTGATATAGCTCAGTTGGTTAGAGCGCAGCATTCATAATGCTGATGTCGGTGGTTCAAATCCACCTATCACCACCAAAAACCGTCAAAACCCTGAGCCTCAACCCTCAGGGTTTTTTGTTATCAGCCTCTGGATGTAAACCATGAATCGCTGGCTTGCTTCTTGTCTTTCTTTGGGGTTGATCTTGGGCGTTGCGCTTGATGCGAGCGCCCAACAAACCAACATCACTGCTGCGGCCAGCCCGCCTGCGCTTCCCGTCTGGCTGTCGGGTGCCAGTCCCCACAGCCAGCGTCAGTTTCCTCCAGCTGCACGGCGGGCTACCATGACGCTGCTCAACACCCAAGAAGTCGTTCTGAACGACGCAACAGTGCGCCTTGCGCCTGCCGCTCGCATTCGTACCGTCACCAACACGCTGGTCAGTACGGGCGTGCTGATCGGTCAAACCTTGACCGTGAACTACATCACCGATCACATGGGCCAAGTTCTAGAAGCGTGGATTTTGACCGAGGCTGAAATGGCGCAGCGTCTGCCTGCAGATACCTCACGCTAAGTATAAAAATAGCTGATGATGCTTTCTTATAAAGCGTTAGCAGCGACTATTTTTGAGAATGATTCATCATGAGTAAAAAAGTCTTCATCAAAACCTTTGGCTGCCAAATGAACGA
>DLPA01000131.1:4542-23788 GCA_002479815.1 bacterium UBA7470
TACGACTCGGACAAAATGGCCGACGTGTTGGGCGCAGCGCAAGGCTACGAAGCCACCGACGACCCCGAGCAAGCCGATTTGATCTTGTTCAACACCTGTTCGGTACGCGAAAAAGCGCAAGAAAAAGTATTTTCTGACTTGGGTCGCGTCAAACACCTGAAGAAAAAAGGCGTGTTGATCGGTGTGGGCGGTTGCGTCGCCAGCCAAGAAGGGGCTGCCATCATCGAGCGTGCGCCCTATGTGGATGTGGTGTTTGGCCCGCAAACCCTGCACCGTTTGCCCGAAATGCTCAAGGCGCGTGAACGCCTGTCGCGCCCGCAGGTGGACATCAGTTTCCCTGAAATTGAGAAGTTCGATCACCTGCCGCCTGCACGGGTCGAAGGCGCATCGGCCTTTGTATCCATCATGGAAGGTTGCTCCAAATATTGCAGCTACTGCGTCGTGCCCTACACCCGTGGCGAAGAAGTCAGCCGTCCGTTTGAAGACGTGTTGGTCGAGGTTGCAGGCTTGGCCGAACAGGGCGTGAAAGAAGTCAATTTGCTCGGCCAAAACGTCAACGCCTATCGCGGCAAGATGGGCGATACCGACGAGATTGCCGACTTTGCGCTGTTGCTGGAGTATGTGGCCGACATCCCCGGTATCGAGCGCATTCGCTACACCACCAGCCACCCCAACGAGTTCACGCCGCGCCTGATCGAGGCTTACGCCAAAATTCCGCAGCTCGTCAGCCACCTGCATTTGCCCGTGCAACACGGCAGCGACAAAATTTTGATGGCGATGAAACGCGGCTACACCGCTCTCGAATACAAGAGCACCATCCGCAAGCTGCGTGCAGTGCGGCCTGAACTTTCTTTAAGCTCAGACTTCATCGTCGGTTTCCCTGGCGAAACGGAGGACGATTTCAATAAGCTGATGAAATTGATCGAAGACATCGGCTTTGATGCCTCGTTCAGCTTCATTTTCAGCCCCCGTCCGGGCACGCCTGCGGCGAACTTGAGCGACGACACGCCTCACGAGGTCAAACTCAAACGCCTGCAACACCTGCAAGCCACCATCGAGGCCAACGTCCGCCGCATCAGCGCCAGCCGCCAAGACACGGTGCAGCGCATTTTGGTCGAAGGGCCATCGCGCAAAGATGCCAGCGAGCTGATGGGCCGCACCGAATGCAACCGCATCGTCAACTTCCCCGGTGGCCCGTACCCTCAGCGTCTGATCGGTCAGATGCTGGACGTGCGCATCACCCAAGCCCTGCCTCACTCATTGCGCGGTGAGTTGGCGCTTGAATCGTTGCAATACGACTGATTCGCTCGATGTCGGTCTCCCAGCTTGAAAAAATAATAGTAAAAAATATGAGCTGCTCACGCAATAAAATCAAGTCATAGAGCTAAAAAAACAATTTAAAAAAAGGTTTTTTCTTTAAAAAATAAGCCTTCAAAGTTCAAAAAATCGGTGCATGGGCAGTCTTCAGCCGGTTTTTTGATGTTTTTTAAGACGTTTTGATCTTTTTTCGCAAACTAAAAACGGGTATATCTGTCTTTTTTGTTGCGTGAGCAGCTCACTTTTTTTGCTCTACTTTTTAGGTGTTCACATGGGGTCTGGTACCCACTCATAAGTCACGCTGTGGACACCCTGTCCCCCGTCACCGCACCAGTTGATTGAGTTGAATGATGGGCAGCAGGACTGCCAGCACAATCAGCATGACCACCAAGCCCATCACCACAATGAGCAACGGTTCCAAAATGGTCGCCAGTTGTAGGGCACGGCGCTGTACCTCGGTGCTGAGTTGGTGGGCTGCACGTTGCAGCATCAGGGGTAACTGTCCGGTTTGTTCACCCAGACGTGCAAACAAGGCCAATAGACCCGGAAAGCGCGACTTGCTGCTCAAGGCCGAGGCCAAGGGCGCACCTTCACGCACCAAAATCAAGGCATCCAAGGCATCGGCACGCATGGCACGGTTGTTCAGGGTGTCTGCTGCCGTCTGCAAGGCTTTCAAAATGGGGACACCTGCTGCTACCAGCATGGCCAAGGTGCTGGCAAAGCGGGCGGCGTTGTAGCTGCGGCTGAGGCGACCGATGAGGGGTAGGCGCAGCCAAGCCGCATCCAAACGCTCGCGCAGGGCTTCATGGCGACGTGCCAACGACAAGGTCATCGCCACCCCAACCCCCACCAAAGCGGCCCACCAACCCCATTCCCGCACAAAGGCGCTGAGGGCCAGCATCGCTGTGGTCAACAGCGGCAACGCACGTTTGCTGCCCGCAAACACCGAGGCCACTTGCGGTACGACGTAAGTCACCAAAAACAGGACGATGACCAAGGCCACCACACTGACGATGGCTGGATACAGCGATGCGCCTATGAGTTTGGAGCGCAGCGTCAAGCTGGCATCCAAGTCGTCGGCCAAGCGTTCGAGTACTTCGCCCAATGCACCGCTTTGCTCACCCGCTGCAATCACGGCGGTATAGACGTGCTCAAATTCGTGTGGATGAGCCTCCAGCGCACGCGCAAAGCTGGAGCCTGCATTCACCTCGGCTCTGAGGGTGGCCAAAATGTAGCGTTGCCGTTCGTCTTCGGCCTCATCGGTCAGCGAGGCCAAGGCACGCTCTAGAGGCAGTCCAGCGCCCACCAAGCCTGCCATCTGCCGCGTCCACACGGCCAGTTGTGCTGCACTGAAGGCTCGCCCACCCCAACCGCGATGGTGTGTCTGCTGGGCAGTCTCCGTACCGATTTGCGCTGTGGCTGGCTCGACGGTCAAAGGCACCAGTCCCCGTGACCGCAGCATACTGCGGGCGGCGCGAGCGGTGTCGGCTTCTAGCAAGCCTTTTTCTGTGCTGCCGTTGTCGGTAAGGGCTTCAAAGGCGTAGGCGGGCATAGGTTCCAAATATAAAACGTGTGCTTTTGAGGCGCATCGAAATCAGGGTTGTGCCATTTTGCATCCCAAGAGCTGCGCTCCCGGGCAATCCAGCGTCGGGCGCTTACCGCTGCGTGTCGCATCACGATGCAGCTCAACCCCCGCCAGCAGCTTAGAGCCTTGGGGCAAATGACTCAATTGACTCGCCTGCCACTGTGTCCATTGCTCCAACCACTCGACCCAAGCCGCGTCTAAGGGGGGAGGACTAGGACGACCTCGCATGGTGGGCGAGACAGCGTTTGTGTCTTGGGCAGGTAAAAATGCCAAGTATTGGGCGTGCCATGCCCCATGCACGGCCAAGGTACCCAGCAGGGCGACTCTTTCTTGCGGACTGAGATGGGACTGCCGCGCCAGACGCTGCGCCAGCGTCTCCATGCCGCGCACCACCGTTCCTAACACCTCAGCCGCCTGTGCTTCGCGGGAGCTGCCATCTGCTGCAAGCCGTTTGCCAAAGGCGCGGACGTGATGTGCGGTGTGGGTGAGCAAGGCGACGCTATCCGTCGGGGCTAAAGGGTCATCTGCCACATTCAGCCATGCTTGACTGGCCTGCAAAAACAAAGTGGTGATTTGGTCTAGGGCTGCATCACCATCCTCGCCACGGTCACGTACCTTGCGTTCCAAAGCCCACGCCAAATTCATACGCAAACTGATCAAGTCAGCAGCTGGCATTTGCGTCAGGGCATCACCCGCCGCGTTCAGCATCGCCAAAACAGCGGTGGGGTCACGATGCAAACGCTCAGGGGTATTTTGCCAGTTCAGACGGGCCAGTGTCACGGCCAAGGGTTGACCCGCACTGGCAGACGCATGCTGCATCAACTCATCAACCAAATGCCACATCGCCTCAGATGATTGTCGAAGTTGTTGTTTTTCTACGGTTGCCAGTCGTTGTGCGGAGGCCAGTGCTTGTGTCCACACCGCAGCAGACAAAGCCATGGTGGGGGTTCGAGCCTGTCCCGCCACCTCTAGCATATGCACCAATCTGTGAAAACCGCGGGCACACGGACCACGGGGATGCGGGCTGTTGATGCGCCACGGTGGTCGAGACCACACTTGCTGAATTTTTTGTGCCATCGCTGGTGTTGTTCCCTGCTGATCAGACGTGCTGTGCTTGGATAAACGCTCACACCAGGCCAACTCTTGTTGCAGCGCCTGTTGCCAGCGTTGGTATTGCACAGACGCATCGCGTCCCTCAAGGGCTTGGTGTGTTGCGTTTTCCAGCATCTGCCAGACGGCTTGTATCAACTGAGGACGTACACGTTGGTAGGCGGGCGTGATGGCTGTATCGCCCCACACCACCCCACCGGGTATTTCTAAGGTGATCAAACGCCCACGGTGCTCAAACCACGCGGCGCATACCGATCCTTCACGCAAAGGGCACTGCCAAATGACTGGATGTAGTGTGTAGCCCCCAGTCGTCGGCCAATGGTAGGCCAGTTCAGGCCAGAATCGGGTCAAGCGCGTGGTGGGGACGTGGCACGTCGTATCCGCCAAATCAATCGGGAATACGCCCTCTTCTAAACCCCAACTGTGCAGGTCTTCGTTGCGCTCTACAAGATAGTCCAACTCACACACCCAGCCTGCCCAGAGTGGACGGGTATCGCGATCTACAGTGGTGAACGCAGACCATAAAGACACGGTGCGGCTTGTCATTCCCAAACCTTCCTGATCTGGAAGCACTGCTTTGGTATGCAGCAAGGCTCGGTCTTTTTCTGTGAGCGCACGACTGCGCAGATGAATAGAAAAGACAGGACAAGCGGCGACCGTCGGGACTTGGCTGTTCACACACCAGTCTGTGACAGGCAAATGGACGGAAGGCCATGTCAGCTCCAGTGCCGGAAAACCATCCGCGCCCAAACGCTCAGGCCCCAGTTCGTCTGTGGCTTGGTCTTTCAAGCCCACCATGCCCGTGCGCACCAAAAACGGCAGATGCAAGGTCTGACGGACATCTAAAACGTCAAGCTGCATGGGCACGCCCGCCTTACCCGCCCCTGGTGCGTAGGTGACAGACCACGCCTCTTCACGCAAGACCGGAACCCTGGAGGTGCTGGTGTTGCTTTGATGGGTGTAGGCCACGTAAGACTTCCATCCCCAATAAGCGCCGGCCAAGCCCAGCAGCATGAGGGCCATCGCTAAAAGCCCAAGAAACGAAATGGCGCCACGGCGTGAAGAGGCCCGCTTCACAGGAGGAAAAGAGACTGTGCAGAAGGCTTGGGGGTGGCGAGCCAAATAGGTCATGGATCCAACACACCTCAAGATGCAGCAGCTTGGGCCAGTTCGTCATCCAAATCTGCCAAGACCTCAGCCACAGGCGCATCCAACTTGACATCGCGTTTGGTTTGGCGGTCTTGCAAATCGCGCTCGCTGCACGTCACAAACACATCCGGGTAGAAAAACACATGGGCCGCATCCACGCGCAGCTTCACATCGCTCATGTACACCCGGCAACGGGTATGACGCAGATGCTGACGCAGCGCCAATGCCATGTTCAGTGCGGCACTGGCATGGCGGTCTTCGCCGCCCGCCATTGCAAACACTTCACCGCGCACGTATTCGTATTTCTCGGCTTGTTCGGCCTCCCACGCTAAGTAATCTTCAGGCGTGAGCGCAGATTTTTTTAGTGCATAGCCCATGATGAATCTCCAAGGTGGATGCCCTGAATGCCGTTGATGAGGTTCTATCAATCCTTCGTCACCCGCAGCAGTTCTTCTTGGCTGGTGATGCCCTGAGTCACCAGTCGCTGACCGTCTTCGCGCATCAGCACCAGCCCATTGGCACGGGCGGCTGCCAGCAGGTCGCTTTCAGCGGCTCGGTTATGGATGAGCGCACGTACATGGTCGTCCACCACCAGCAGCTCAAACACGCCGGTACGACCGGCATACCCCGTATGACCGCAGTGCTCGCAGCCCACAGGATGCCATTGGCCTTGGGGGTCTTGGCGCTTGCAGTGCGGGCAGAGCTTGCGCACCAGTCGCTGTGCCAACACACCCAATAAGCTGGAACTGAGCAAAAACGGCTCTATGCCCATGTCGGTCAAACGAGTCACGGCGCTGACCGCGTCATTGGTGTGCAAAGTCGCCAGCACCAAGTGCCCTGTGAGTGAGGCTTGGACGGCGATTTGCGCGGTTTCAAAGTCGCGGATTTCACCGATCATGATGACATCGGGGTCTTGCCGCAGAATGGCACGCAGGGCTTTGGCAAAACTCAGCTCGATTTTGGCGTTGATTTGGGTTTGTCCCACGCCGGGCAGCTCGTACTCAATTGGGTCTTCCACCGTCATGATGTTGCTGGTGCTGGCATCCAAACGCTGCAAGGCCGAATACAGCGTGGTGGTTTTGCCTGAGCCTGTCGGCCCTGTGACCAGCACAATGCCATGCGGTTGGGCGATGAGCGAGGCAAACCGCGCCAGCGCCTGCCCTTGCATCCCCACCGCTTCCAGCGTCAGGCGCGATTCGCTTTTATCCAGCAAGCGCAGCACCGCCCGCTCGCCGTGGGCGCTGGGCAAGGTGGAGACACGCACGTCAATGGCGCGTGTGCCCAAGCGCAAGCTGATGCGTCCGTCTTGCGGCAAGCGTTTTTCAGAAATATCCAACTCGGCCATGATTTTGAGGCGCGAAATCAAGGCGGCATGCAGGGCGCGATTGGGTTGCACCACATCTCGCAAACGCCCATCGACGCGAAAGCGCACGCTGGAATGACGCTCGTAGGGTTCGATGTGGATGTCGCTCGCGCCGTCACGGGCGGCTTGCGACAGCAAGGCATTGAGCATCCGAATGATGGGCGCATCGTCGGCAGATTCCAGCAAATCCTCCACCGCAGGCAAGTCCTGCATCATGCGCGACAGATCGACATCGCTTTGCACCTCACTGACCACCGCCGCTGCACCCCCGCTGCTGGTTTGGTCGGCATAGACGGTGCTGATGCGTTGGGCCAGCAAAGTGGCCGGGTGACGTTGCAGCTCGCGGGGCTGGTACTGGCGCATCACTTCACTGAAGGCAGACCATTGGAGCGCATCAGGCGCTTGATCGGACTCGCCCCAATGCAGCACCAGCACCTCACCGTCTTGCTCTAAAAGCAGTTGGTGTTCACGGGCATACGCATAAGGCAGGGGGTATTTCACAAATGACCTCGCTTGGCGCTCAACGAGTGCCGGTGGCTGGTGTGGCAGGCGTGGGATTGGGAGGATTGGGATGGGGCTGCACTGCACCACGCAAGCCGCCTTGCAAGGCGGCTGGCAATACAGGAGCCTCATTGATACCGAGGACTTGGCTAGGCGCGGGCTGGGCTTGTTGTTGCAAACCCCGCATCATGTCGTAACGATCTTGGGCTAAGGCTTCGGTTTGGCGCGCATCACGCACCACCACGGGGCGCAAAAATACCATCAGATTGGTTTTTTTACGCCCACGGCTTTGGTTTTTGAACAGGTTGCCAATGATGGGGACATTCCCCAGCCCGGGGACTTGTTCGGTGTTGCCTGAGTATTCGTCTTGCAGCAAGCCACCCAGCACCACGATCTGCCCATCTTCGACCAAGACATTGGACTCGATGGAACGCTTGTTGGTGATGAGGCCCGTGGTGGAGTTGACCGACGAGGCCAAGACGTTGGACACTTCTTGATAAATGGACAGTTTCACCGTCCCGTTTTCGCTGATTTGTGGCTTGACCCGCAACGTCAAGCCCACATCTTTGCGCTCAAAGGTCTGAAAAGGGTTGACCGAACCGTTGTTGTTCCCGCCCGTGTTGGTGAACTGCCCCGTCACAAAGGGCACGTTTTGACCGATGATGATCTTGGCTTCTTCGTTGTCCAGCGTCAATAAATTGGGGGTGGACAAGACATTGCCCTCGCCGTTTTCTTCCAAAAAACGCGCCAAGAAGCCCAGCACATACACCCCACTTTTATCGTTCACTGCCCCAAAGTTCAGTCCTTTGGCTGGTGCAACGGTTCCGCTGGCGGCTCCTACCGCTAAGTTGATGATGTTTTTGCCAGCCGTACCAAAATTGGTGCCCAACAAACCGATGGTGCTGCTGTTTTGTCCCCCCAGTGGGCCTTGCCATTGAATGCCAAATTCAGCCGCTTTGTCTGCGTTGACTTCCGCAATCAAACTTTCCACAAACACCTGCGCACGCCGCATGTCCAATTGGTCGATGACCGCTCTCATTTGACGATAGATCGGTTCAGGTGCGGTGATGATGAGAGAGTTGGTCGCAGGATCGGCTTGAATTTGCCCTCCAGTCGAAGCTTGGTTGTTGCTGCCTAAGTTGGTGTTGCTTGCACCACTCAAGGGATTAGAGCCTGTGAGTCCACTGCTGGTGGCAGTTGAAGTGGCGGGGCGTGCCACACTGCCGGTACTGCCCATGCTGGTCAAGCCCGTTGGGGTGCTTCCTGTGCTGCCGCCATCAGCGGCCATCGCTGCACGCAAAGTAGCCGCCAGTTGCACCGCATCGGCATTTTTCAGGTACACCACATGAATATTGCCACTCGCATTGGCCGAGGTGGGGCGATCCAACTTTTGGGCAATGGAACGCACCAAGGCCAAGCGTGCAGGGTTGGCACTGCGCACCACCAAGGCATTGCTGCGAGGCTCTGCAATGATGGACGTTTTAAAAGCGGTATCGCTTTGGCCTTGGCCCAAGGCAGCCGCTCCACTGCCGCCCTCGGTCAGGCGTTGCACCATCGCGGCCAAGTCGGTCGCTACGGCGTGCTTGAGTGGAATGATCTCGATGTCGGTGGCATTGGATACATCCAAGGCGGCAATGATGCGTCCGATGCGTTGTAAATTGTCGTTGTAGTCCGTAATGACCAGCGAATTGGTGCCCGGATTGACGTTGATGGTGTGATTCGGGCTGATGAGGGGGCGCAAAATAGGCACGAGGTTGTTGGGATTCTCGTGCTTGAGTGAAAAAATCTGCGTCACAATTTGATTGCCCGCCACCGCCGCACCCGGCAAAGCCGTGACTGGGCCAGCATTGACCGCCCCCACCTGCATTTTTGCATCGGCTTCAGGCACGACTTTATAGAGGCCACCAGACTCCACCAAAGCAAAGCCTTGTAAACGCAAGGCCGCCGCAAACTGGTTCAACGCCACTGCTGGCGATACTGGCTTTTCAGTGGAGAGGTTGATTTGACCTTTGACTCTCGGGTCGATGACCACATTGCGCCCCGTGATGCTGGCAATCGCCCTCACCACCGATTCAATCTCGGCATTGACAAAATTCAAAGTCACAGGCTCATTGGGCCTTAAAGGGGATGAAGTTTGCTGTGCAAATGCAGGATAAAAAATAGAGCTAGTACTTACTAAAAAAGTGTAAGCAGCTATTATTTTTGAGAATTTGTTCATCACCATATACATCCATTCCATCCAAATGCTTTGCCAATGGGGGTCAGCCAATTTGAATCAAAGTTTTAGGGCCTTGGCGACGGCCAAGGATGTTCATCAAATTAGACAAAGCCTCTTCACGCCCGGGCGCGGCCTGCGCTTCACCAGAAAACCGCAAGCGTCCAGCCAACCATTGACCTTGGCCTTGCAACTGCAAAGCACCTTGCACGGTGCTCAAGCTTAGCGTATCGCTGCGGCTGTCGCTGCGGCGCTCCACACCCGCGCCTTGCCACACCAGACGATACGTGCCCATGGGTTGTATGGTGGACAAACGAGAGGAGGCATCCCGCAGTTCCAGCACCATTTCACCCTCTGTCTGTACGCGACCTTGTTGCAGCAACAGACGCAAGCCTTGCGTTTGCAAATGCACACCCGCTTGCAACTGCAAGGTATTCCACGGCGTTCCTAAGCCCACCAACAAAGACGCGGGCCACTGGCTTTGATGCGCCTGAAGCTGCACCTCTAGCGTCAAACCCCCAGACCAACGCGGGTGGAGCGAGATTTGCCAAGGTGAAGGCATACAACAATCGGCCCGCAACTGCACCTGTACCCCTTGGCTGCTCGGACGCAAGCGCCACGACAACTTCCCAGCGAGCGCGGCCCGATCTTGAGCGCCAGCGCCCCCCGCCAACGCTAAGCTGGCTTCACCCTGCCACCAAAAACCTTGTGCCTGTGTCAGCAAGACCCGCTGCCCTGTGGCTTGCGCCAGCGCCATGCCGACCCAGCGTGCGGGGGCAAACCACACCAAGGCCACGCACAGCCCCAGCAACAAACCACCCACGCCCCACGCGTCGGCCTGATGACGCTGAGGTGCGCGCACGGGTGCAAGTAGGTGCGTTTGCGGATGGGACTTGGGGCGCGACCATTTCATCGGCATCTCACAAAGACAACAAAATCATGCCGCTCCACGTCGGCGCGATGGCACCTGAAGCAGCAGGACGGGAGGTGGTGGCCGCAGTGGGCGTGTTTGCGGTGGGAGGTGCAGCAGCGACATCGCGGGTCAGGCGGGTTTCTGCGGGGGTCAGTCTGGCATTGGCTCGGACTTCGGCCAACCAATTCGCAAGCCCATCGGCAGACGCACGCTGCAAGGTGACCGTGGCCTGATCGCCACTGACTTGCAGCTTGCCATTGGTGCCGAGTAGGCGCTGGGTGGCGGTTTCCAAGGCACGCAAGCGATCATCTCTGGACAAACGGGGTTGGGCTTGGAGCTGCCGCGCTTGCTGTGCCAAGGTTTGGACTTGCTGCCATTGCGCGTCCAGCACCCGATGCTGCTGGGGGGCACGTTGCCACGTCTTCCACGCGGGTGCGCCCACACCCCACCACAAGCAGGCCAGCACCACCACGCCCATGGCCCAACGCAGCGCCCGTTGTTCTCTGGGTGCGAGTCTGGCCCACACCGCAGCCATACCCGAGGACGGCGCAGCGCCAGCACTGGGGGGTTGTTTTTTTTTCATGGCGATTTATTGATTTAAAGAGGGGGTGGCGGTGGAGGGGGCGCGTTGCGCCTCTAACACCAAGCCTGAGGCTTGTACCTGCCAGCCCTTTTGCTGCAATGCCACCACAGCGGTCTGTACCACTGCGTCCGTGCCGAGGGCAAAACGCAAACGAATCAAACTGGCATTGGACTCCAGACCCACCAAGGCTTCTGAAGGTACCCGAGGCCCCAAGTCATGCAGCAAGACTTCGACATCGCCCTGACCTAGGCTGCCACGGCTGCGTTGCAAGGCCGCCACCTCACGCTGCATCTGCACGGGGGCATCCAGCACCAAAGAAATATGCGGAAAGACCTCGGTCAGCGTTTGGCGTATGTGCTGCTGTTTGGCAGCCAGCAGTTGTTGCTCTTGCCAGGTCAACGCGGCCACCACTGACACTGCACTCAAGCCCAGGGCCACCACGCCCCAGCGGGCGGCACGCCACGGGCGGCTGTGCAGAAGATGTCGCATGACTTGATGCAGGCGTTGCGAGCGTCGGGCTTGGGCCGAGAGCTTGAGGTCAAACTGCGCCAGCTCCCAATCCGATTGAACCGCCCGTAAATACCGCGCAGCAGGGGCTTGCAGTTGAAAGCTCAATCCCAAGGTCGTTTCTGCTTGCGTCAAACAAGCCGGTTCGCTGTCACGCTCCCATGACTCCAAGCGGGCAGACTCAGGCGCAGGGGTCGGCACGGCACTGGCCCATGCTCGCATCCAGGCACCCACCTCAGCTCCGCCCTGCACAGCCAAGGCTTCTGCGGCAGGCAGGGGCCAGCAAGACACGCCTAGGCTGCTGCTCAGGGCCACCCATGCTTGATCGGCTTCCATCCAGGCGTGCAGTTGCGGTGTCGCCGTGGTCATCAAGGGCGATTGTTCAGGCACGATGCGCGCGACGGGCCGATCTGCCGCCTGTAAAGCCGCCACCCAGGTGTTCAGCAGCGTTTTTTGCACCGCAGCTACCCACGAGGGGCGACCAAACTCGAAATCAGGACTCAGCGCCAGATGCACATCGCCCGCATCGGCCAACAAACGCTCTTCTAGCAAGCCACTCAGTGCCGATCTCACTTTGTGTTGAGGCAGTCTGGGCAGTTGCACTTGATGCCAAGACAGCTGATGAGCGGGTACCAACAGCACCATGTCTTTGTCTCGCGGTAACAAAGCGGCTGCATCCGTGCCTTGTCCATCTGCCGACAAACCATCGCGCGAACGCAGCCACTGCCACTGAGCGACGGGGGCATGGGGCATTTGTGTGGACCAGAGGGGTCGAACAATCAGCATGGCAACTCCAGCAAGACCACGGCTACAAGACGAGGGGCAGTCAGCACACCAATCAAGTCAAAAAGAGTAAGAAAAGAGTCAGAGCAAACACAGCGCATAGGCGATCATTGTAGGGAGCTGGGCCGCGAAGCAGGCGCAGCAAGCAAAGTGACGAGGGCGGCTGTGCGCTCACGCGACAGGGTTTTGACATTCAGGCCATCACGCACCACCACCGATTGCTCTTGCACCAAGTGCGCTGCCAAGCGCAAACGCCCCGTCACTTGAAAGTAACGGCTCACGGCACTGTGCTCTCCTTCTCGAAGCGTAATGTCCTGACGCAACAAGGGTAACACGTCCACCAGCGCCTTAAATGGCTTGAGCGCACGCTCGTCGATCAGCTTTTGCGCTTGTATTCGGTCCAGACCGGCCAACGCTGCCACCAGCACTTCTAAGGGGGCGGTGTTCAAGTTGACGGCGGTGCGTTCAGGCAACCACGTCGTGAAGGGTTCTAGTCTGGCCAATTCGGCAGGCGACACGCCCAACCAGACCACTTGAGGCCAGCGCGTTGGCAACAGCACTGCGTGAGGATGATTTTTTCCTTGTGCGGCTTCTTGTGCCGTCAGCAACTGCTGCGCCACTTGTGGCAAACCAGCAGGGTTCAGCCCCAGTTGCTCGTACAAGCGCACGAACATCCGTAAGGCGGACTCAGACACTTTGCCGTCTTGGGTCAGGTTGTAAAAGTTAAGGCGGCTTTGCAAGTCTTGAATATCACCCGATAAAAAGGCTTCAAACGCGGGTGAGGTGTCGGTGCCTTTGGTGTCTGCTGCTAAAAAACTGGACAACCGCGCCTCTTGCAGTCCTATGGCCCAAGGCTCTGCCAAATGGTCGCCTGCACTGGTGTTTTGGTTGGTGCGTGCGTCTTCACGCAGAATCAGGCGTGCCCAATCCAGTGCGCCCGTCAAAATCCAGCCCGATTGAGCGCGGTCACGTTCGGCTTGTTCCACCTCGATGCCCCGCCATTGCTGCCACAAGGCGGTACTCGCCAAGGTCGCCACCAGCGTGACGGTCAGCATGGCCAACATCAGGGCTGCGCCTCGTTGGGATTGGCGATAAGGCACGATGTTCATGATTTACCTCCCCCCAACACGGGCCGCGCCCAATCTTTCACCAGCGGGCCGCTGAGGACGTGTCCTGCGCCCAAGTCCAATACCAAACGCACCCCTTCGGGCATCGCGGCGAGGGCTTGCGCGGGTGGTGCTGGATCGGCTTGTGCGCCCGAACGAGGGTTGGAGGGCGGATTCAAGGCCGCATCATCGGCCGATAAGGGGTTGGTCCACGCATCGCTGCGGTAATAAAAAATTTGCCAAGCTTGCACCGGCATGAGTGCGATTTGCAAGGCTGCGTCGGCCTCCGTCGGCGTTTGTCCCCAGCGTGCGGCTGCATCCCAGGCTTGCAGCAGCGCCGCGCGTGTGCGTATATCTGCCACCGTCCAACGTGTCCAACGCCCTTGATGAATGGCCCACGCCACGACTTGAATGCCCACATCGGTGGTTTGACTTTCGAGGGCATCGCGGCGCGTCAAGCGCAAGCTGCGGCCATCAAAATTCAAAGCGGGCACGACACCTGTCTCGGTCAGTGCATCCAAATCGGCACTCCACTGCGACAGGCTGGCTTGCAAGGTGATGAGTTGGTCGCTGCGGGTGCGCGTCTGCGTTTGCACCTGCTGCATACCGTCCAGCGCCCGCCAGCTCATCAAAGCCAACACCGCCATCACGCTCAGGGCCACCAACACCTCAACCAAGGTAAAGCCCCGCTGAGACGTTGATGGGGATGTGCCTTGCCCGTTGCCCACGTTAATACCTGCCCACCACGGTAGAAATGTGCATGAGCGTTGGTGCTTGGCCGAAGTTGCCCATTGCTGGTGCGCGGCGTACACGCACATCCACCCGTCGAAAGTTGGGATTGGGCGTGGGCTGTATGTCCAACTCTGCTACAAAAGTTTGCAATGCCTGCGCGCACTCACTGGTAGAGATGCCCACACCCGGCATTTGGCGTGACAAGCGCAGCGCGTGCAGCGCATTTTCAGCACACAACTGCGCCAAGACCTGATCGGCTTGGCGCTCACTGGTGCGCGTCAGGGCTTGTGTGGCCTGAGCGCCTGCGGCCAAGGCGATGGCCACAATGGCCAAGGCCACCAAGGTTTCAATCAAGGTAAAGCCCCGCCGGGCTTGGGGGCTGACTTTACAAGGCTGCATCTGGCCCCTCCAACACTCGCCACGGCGCGACACCGTTCGTGCCCAGCCAGACGCTGTGCCCGTTGACAGACAGGCGCAAACGCTGGGCGGGCATCAGGGGTTCGGGTGGCAGCCATAAATCAGGCTGCGCTGGCGCAGGTAATGGGGGATGGGGTGACACGCGGACCACAGTGGTGTTGGCTTGTAACCACTCGCGGTATTGCCCATCCAAACTGAAACCTCGTCCTTGAGATTGCCACAGCACGGGCACGCCACGGGTACGAGCGCGGGCGCGTCCGGCTTCTAGCAAGGCGGCCAAGCGTTGTGCTTCTTGGTGCAATTGGGTTTGGGCGCTGTCGCGCAAGGCCACGCTGACCCCCGCCGAGGTCAAGGCGACCAAAGCAACGACCAGCAGCAACTCCAGCAAGGTCAATCCGCGTGTGGCAGGCGGCCTGTGTCGGCCACGATCATGCAGCATCAACACCACCCCCGTTTTGATTAGGGTTGCCAAGAGCCAATGTCCGCATTCTTGCCTTCACCGCCGGGTTGACCATCGGCCCCCAGTGAGAGCACATCGACTTCCCCATGCAGACCCGGATTTAAAAATTGATAGCTGCGCCCCCAAGGATCATTGGGCAATTTATCAAGATAAGGCCGCCAATTGGGAGGCACAGGCTCTGCGGTGGGCTTGGTGGTCAAGGCCATCAGCCCTTGGGCAGCACTGGGGTAGCGTTGGTTGTCCAAGCGATAGAGTTTGAGTGCCTGCATGATGTTGTTGACATCGGTCTTGGCGGCGGTGACACGCGCATCGTCTGCGCGATCCAAGACGTTGGGCACGATCAGGGCGGCCAAAATACCAATGATGACCAACACCACCATCAACTCAATCAGCGTAAAACCACGTTGCACATGGCGACGCATGGTGCCCAGCCGCCACAAACCAAACTCAGAAACAGTCATAAAACACATCCATCCGATCAAAACAGATTCAGCATTGCCACACGAGCGCAGGCTTGGCATCATAACGAGGGCGCATGACACAGAAACGACACAAAACCAACGCAGCTTGCTTTGAAAATCGAAGAAAAGCATAGTAAAAAAAGTGAGCTGCTTACGCAAGAATTACGCCATTTTTGGCTGATTTCAATCTTAAAAATAGCCATTTTTATCTAAAAAACACCTCTCCAAACCCGTCTCTGGCCCTTGGGAGACGTTGACACACGATTTTGAGGCAGTTTTTTGTATTTTTTGGGCTTATTTCATGATAAAAATCAGCCAAAATGCACGTATTAATTGCGTAAGCAGCTCACTTTTTTTGCTATTGATTTTGTAAGTTGTTCAGCCAATGTGTCAGCACTTGGGCGCTGTAACTGCGGGCGACTTGTTGCACAAAACGACCGAAGTCCACATGGGCGCTGTCGTCGGCGCGGTCGGAAATGGTGCGAATGACGGCCAAGGGCAGCCCCGCGTCGTGACACACCTGCGCCACTGCTGCGCCTTCCATTTCAACCGCAAGCGCGTCGGGCAAGGCCGCGCGCAAGGCCGCGCTTTCGCTGCTGGTGGCGACAAAGCGGTCGCCACTGATGACCAAGCCCTCATGCACCTGCGGGTGGTACAGGTGAAAGCGGTGCAAGGTGTCCGCACTTAAACGCTGAGGCAGCTCATCCAGCACGGTACGGGCGGCGTGCGCCAAGCGGGTTTGCCATTCGGTGTGGACTGAAAAGCGCGAGCGCCCATAGCCCGGCATCTCGTAACGTGGAAAGAGGGGGAAGGCATCCATGTCGTGCTGCAACAGGGCGTTGGCGACCACGATGTCGCCCACACGCACGCCCTCCCCTAAGCCGCCGGCCACGCCGGTGAATACCAGCCCCGTCACCCCAAAACGCTGCCACAGCAGGGTCGCGGTGGTGGCTGCGGCGACTTTGCCGATACCGCACACCACAGCCACCACGTCCACCCCGTGTAAGTGACCCTGCCAAAACTCGCGTCCTGCCAAGGCGGTGCGGCGTTCGTCAGGCATCAAATCCAGCAGTGCCTGCAACTCTTCAGGCAAGGCACTGAGGATGCCGATGCGCGGTGCAGGCTGCAGGGGGGCCGAGGATGAGGGCGCTAATGTGGTGGTGGGGTGGTGCATGGCCCCGATTATTTCTTGTCCCGCAGCTCGCGACGCAAAATTTTGCCCACAGGGGTTTTGGGCAGCTCGGTGCGGAACTCCACCACTTTGGGCTGTTTGTAGCCGGTCAGATGGGCTTTGCAGAACTCGCGCACTTGTGGCTCGGTCAAGCCTGGCTCTTTTTTCACGATCACCAGTTTGACGGCTTCGCCGGTTTTTTCGTCGGCCACACCCACCACGGCGCATTCGAGCACGCCCGGACACGCCGCCACCACGTCTTCAATTTCATTGGGATAGACGTTAAAGCCGCTGACCAGCACCATGTCTTTTTTGCGATCCACGATTTTGAAGTAGCCGCGTGGGTCCATGATGCCGATGTCCCCGCTCTTGAAATACCCATCGGCAGTCATGACTTTGGCGGTTTCATCAGGGCGCTGCCAGTAACCCGCCATGACTTGTGGGCCTTTGATGGCGATTTCACCTGGCTGACCCTGGGGAACTTCGTTGCCGTCGTCGTCCAAGCATTTCAAATAGGTGTTGGGAATGGGCACACCGATCGTGCCGCTGAACTCTTTGGACGTGACGGGATTGCAGCACGCCGAAGGGCTGGTCTCTGACAAGCCATAGCCCTCCACAATCGGGCAGCCTGTTTTCTCCAGCCACAACTTGGCGACTGCACCTTGTACCGCCATGCCTCCGCCGAGCGAAACCTTCAGGTTGCTCCAGTTCACCGATCCGAAATCAGGATGATTCGCCAAGCCGTTGAACAAGGTGTTGACGGCGGGAAAACTGTGGAAGGTGTGCTTGGACAGCTCTTTGAGTACCGCAGGTAAGTCTCGTGGGTTGGGAATGAGAATGGTTTTGCCGCCCATGCGCAAGCCCAGCATCATGTTTACGGTGAACGCGAAGATGTGATACAGAGGCAAGGCACACACCGCTGTGTACTGCTGCCCTGCTGGAATATGCTGGGTCGCGGGCGCATTCCACGCTTCGGACTGCAACGCGTTGGCGATGACGTTGCGATGCAGCAGCACCGCGCCCTTGCTCACGCCGGTCGTACCGCCGGTGTACTGCAACACCGCCACATCGTCGGGACTGAGCGTGGGTTTTTTCAGCGTCAGCTTCGTACCACGCGCAATCGCATCGTTAAAGCGCACCGCCTGCGGTAGGTGGAAGGCGGGCACCATTTTCTTGACTTTACGCACCACGTAATTCACAAGCGTGCCCTTGAGCAGCCCCAACAAATCGCCCATCGCCGCCAAGACGACGTGTTTGACGGGCGTGTGGGCAATACATTGCTCTAAAGTCGTCGCAAAGTTTTCAATGATGACAATGGCTTTTGCGCCAGAATCTTTAAGCTGGTGTTCCAACTCGCGGGGGGTATACAGAGGGTTGACATTCACCACCACATAACCCGCACGCAAAATGCCAGCCACGGCAATCGGGTACTGGGGCACATTGGGCATCATGATCGCGACACGATCCCCCTTGACCAAGCCGATGCTTTGTAAATAGGCCGCAAACGCAGTGGACAGGCTGTCTGTCTCGGCATAGCTCACTTCTTTGCCCATGAAGCTGTAGGCCGGGCGGCTGGCGTACTGCTTAAAGCTGTTTTCCATCAATTGAACCAAAGAGCTGTACTGGTTCACGTTGATGTCTGCGGGTACGCCTTGAGGATAGGCTCCAAGCCAAGGGCGATTGCTGGTAGGGTTCATGTCAAAAAGTCTCCAGATGAAACAAAAGCATTATCAGCATACGAAGGAGGGTCGCCCATCCTGTCTTTCCCTGACGCTAATCTGACATCTGACTCTAAAATTCAATCATCTGAAAAATAATCGGTTTGGAGACGACCTCCTCAGTCGGCTCAAGGCGAGAACAATCCTGCCAACGCATGGCGCAGCATCAATGCGGACAATAGCCACATCGTTGCACCAATCAGCCCATCCAACACCTGCCATGCGCGGGCTTGGGCAAACCAAGGCGCGAGCCAACGCGCACCAAACCCCAACAGACAAAACCAAGTGAAACTGGCAGAGCTGGCTCCTGCGACAAACCAGATTTGCAAGGCCGGTGCGTGCTGTGCGCCCATGCCACCGACCAGCAGCACCGTATCCAGATACACATGGGGGTTGAGCAAGGTAAAGGCCGCTGCTTGTGCCACTGCGCTTGTCAGACGCAAGCCCTCGCCGCCTTGAGTCGCCTGCAAACTGTCGGCGTGCCGCATCCGTTGCAAGGCTTTGTAGCCGTACCACGCCAGAAACAATGCACCGCCGAAGGCCAAGGCGCGCGCCAGCTCGGGCCTATCGCCGATGGCTTTTGCCATGCCAAACACACCCGCCGTGATGAGCAAGGCATCAGCAAGGGCGCAAAACAGCACCACGCTGCTCACATGCTCGCGCCGGAGGCCCTGTCGCAACACAAACGCATTTTGTGCGCCGATGGCGACGATCAACCCAAAACTCAAGGCAAATCCTTGCACATAAACCGACCACCCAAAGGGGGAGAAAGGGGTATCCATATCGAACCAGTTTAAGAAAAAGAAAAACGGCAAGCCCCGTCATCAGGGCTTGCCGTTGGTGCTCAAACGCTCAAAAACGAAAGGGTGCTTATTCGATGCCCTTCACCATGTCTTCGACGACTTTTTTGGCATCGCCAAAGACCATCATGGTTTTGTCCATGTAGAACAACTCGTTGTCCAAGCCGGCATAGCCTGCCGCCATCGAGCGTTTGTTGACGATGATGGTTTTGGCTTTGTAGGCTTCCAAAATCGGCATCCCATAAATGGGGCTGCCTTTTTGCAAAGCGGCAGGGTTGACCACATCGTTCGCCCCGAGCACGATGGCGACATCGGCCTGACCAAATTCGCCGTTGATGTCTTCCATCTCATGCAC
>DLPA01000106.1:0-4170 GCA_002479815.1 bacterium UBA7470
GTGGGCCGCGAAATTGGCCCCATCGCCAAGCCCAAAGACATCCGTTTTGGTGACAACTTGCCCAAGACACGCTCTGGCAAGATCATGCGCCGCTTGTTGCGCTCCATCGCCAAGGGCGAGGCGATCACACAGGACACGTCCACATTGGAAAATCCAGCCATTCTTGATCAATTGGCTGAAAATCTCTGATGGTTGACGGCTTCTACCGCTGGCGAATCAGCCGGTAGTGCTCGGACAACACCCACAAAAAACCCGCTTTTCAGCGGGTTTTTTGCTTCATCACCTAGTGTAGTGTCAATGCTGCGGCAAAGGCATTACTTCATGCCCAAAATCCAAGCAGCCAATTTTTTGGAGTCTGCTTCAGACACTTTGGCATTGGCGGGCATGGGCACTGCACCCCACACGCCAGAGCCGCCTTTGATGATTTTTACAGCCAGCATATCCGCAGCTTTGGCGTCACCAGCGTATTTCTTAGCCACGTCTTTGTAAGAAGGGCCGACCAGTTTTTTGTCAACGGCGTGGCAAGCCATGCAGTTGTTGGCCTTGGCCAGTGCCTCATCAGCCAATGCAGGTGCAGACACGGCCAACACGGAAGCGAAAACGATCAGAGCACGTTTCATGGAGAATATCCTCAGTGGGGATGGTTAGTGGATCGGACTTGAAAATAAGTCAAGACTGATTTTATAGGTTTTGCTTGGTTCTACTCAAAAACCTTTCTGAAATTGTGACTCCATGTATCTTGCGTACGGCTTTGTTGTATGGTGTCCCAGTGTTTGTTTGCTTTTCTCAAGGAGTTTTAGCGCATGTGGCTTCTAGGCATAGGAATTGTGTTCCTGATTTTGAAAACGCAGGAGTTGACGGTGGTCGCGACCTGGTCGTGGTGGACCATCTTGGCGCCCTTTGGCTTGGCTGCTGTCTGGTGGGCATACGCTGATGCCAGCGGCTACACCAAACGCAAGGCCATGGAGCGCGAAGACGCACGAGTTCAAGCCCGCATCCAACGCCAACGTGACGCCACAGGCAATGGCCGTCGGCGCAAATAGCGCATCTTTGCCTGTGACCTGAAGACCCTGCGAGATAATTCAAACGTTCGGTCGCTGCACCTGCTTGCTCAGTGGCGCACCTGTATGCTCTTGCCTTCTTTTTAGGAACTCGTTCATGCCTGTTTATCGCTCTAAAACCTCTACAGCTGGTCGCAATATGGCTGGTGCTCGCTCGCTGTGGCGCGCCACCGGGATGAAAGACGCTGACTTCAGCAAACCCATCATCGCCATTGCCAATTCCTTCACGCAGTTTGTCCCTGGCCACGTGCACTTGAAAGACCTAGGTCAACTGGTGGCGCGTGAGATTGAAGCGGTAGGTGGTGTGGCCAAAGAGTTCAATACCATCGCCGTGGATGATGGCATTGCGATGGGGCACGATGGCATGCTGTACTCTTTGCCGAGCCGAGACATCATTGCAGACAGCGTGGAATATATGGTCAACGCCCACTGTGCTGATGCCTTGGTGTGCATTTCCAACTGCGACAAAATCACCCCCGGTATGCTGATGGCTGCCATGCGTCTGAATATTCCGGTGGTCTTCGTGTCTGGTGGCCCTATGGAAGCGGGCAAAGCCAAGTTGCTGGTGCCCGGTACGCAAACCGTCCAAATTAAAAAGCTGGACTTGATTGACGCGATGGTCATGGCCGCAGATGACAAGGTATCGGAAGCCGACCTCGCAGAGGTCGAACGTTCGGCTTGTCCCACTTGCGGCTCATGCTCGGGGATGTTCACCGCCAATTCCATGAACTGTTTGACTGAGGCCTTGGGCTTGTCCTTGCCTGGCAACGGTACGGTGGTCGCCACCCATGCCGACCGTGAGCAATTGTTCAAGCAAGCAGGCCGTTTGATCGTCGAGCTTTGTCACCGGTACTACGATGGCAATGATGAGCGTGTCTTACCCCGTGCCATGGGTTTTAAAGCCTTTGAAAACGCCATTGCACTCGACATTGCGATGGGGGGATCTACGAACACCATTTTGCACTTGTTGGCGATAGCACAAGAAGCTGAGATCAATTTCACAATGGCCGACATTGATCGCATGTCGCGCATCGTGCCCCAGTTGTGCAAGGTTGCGCCCAACACCAACAAATACCACATTGAAGACGTGCATCGTGCAGGCGGCATCATGGCGATTTTGGGCGAGCTGGATCGTGCAGGCAAGCTGCACACCGACGTGCCCACCGTACACGCCCCCAGCATGAAAGAAGCCCTTGACCAATGGGACATTGCTCGCAACCCCAGCGAAGCGGTCAAAACTTTCTACATGGCTGGCCCGGGCGGGATTCCCACCCAAGTCGCCTTCAGTCAAAACGCCCGTTGGCCCAGCTTGGACACCGACCGCGCAGAAGGCTGCATCCGCTCAGGCACGCACGCCTTCTCCCAAGAAGGTGGCTTGGCCGTGCTGACAGGCAACATCGCCCAAAACGGCTGCGTGGTCAAAACCGCAGGGGTGGACGACAGCTTACTGGTGTTTGAAGGCAACGCCCATGTCGTCGAAAGCCAAGACGAAGCCGTCGCTCACATTTTGGCCGATGAAGTCAAAGCGGGCGATGTCGTCGTGGTGCGTTACGAAGGCCCCAAAGGTGGCCCCGGTATGCAGGAAATGCTCTACCCCACCAGCTACATCAAATCCAAGGGCTTGGGCAAAGCCTGTGCCTTGCTGACCGATGGGCGTTTCTCGGGTGGCACGTCTGGGCTGTCCATCGGCCACGTCTCACCTGAAGCCGCTGCCGGTGGTGCGATCGGCTTGGTGCGCAACGGCGACCGCATCCGCATCGACATTCCCAACCGCCGCATCGACGTGTTGGTTTCGGATGAAGAATTAGCCGCTCGCCGCGTTGAGCAAGATGCAAAAGGCTGGAAACCCGCACAGCCACGCCCTCGCAAAGTCTCTGCCGCGCTCAAAGCCTACGCCAAGCTCGCCATGTCTGCGGACAAGGGGGCCATACGAGATGTGTCGCTCTTAGACGACTGAGCGCACCTTCAAGCACATTTGTCGCCCATTTGGTGTGTACCCTCAGCAGCAACCTGTGTGTGGTGCGCTATATTGGAAGCCCGATACCCCATAGGGCTTGCCCAATTGTTTGTTTTTAGAGGAGACCCCGACATGAAAGTCAGTGACATTCTTCGCGTAAAAGGCGGCACGCTTTACACCGCAGCCCCTGACGACACCTTGGAGCAGGCTGTCGCTACCATGGCCGAATACGACATCGGTTCCTTGGCAGTGATGGAGCATGGCGCACTGGTCGGTATGCTGACTTTTCGCGAGATCATCCATACCCTCGCTAAAAACAAAGGCGTTCTTGGTACCAGCACGGTACGCAAGGTCATGGACGAGCATCCCATGAGCTGCACCTCAGACACCGATCTGGAGACAGTACGCCCCATGATGCTCGAAAAACACACCCGTTATATGCCCGTCATGGACAATCGGATGCTGATGGGCGTCATCAGCTTCTACGATGTGGCCAAAGCCGTGGTTGAAAGCCAAAACTTTGAGAACAAAATGCTCAAAGCCTACATCCGAGATTGGCCGGCTGAGAGCGAAAAATGAGGTCTTTGGCCTCTGTGCCGGCCGAACTTCTGCGTCCACGCGCAGGGCGCATTCTTGTCTTGATTGCCCTACTCACCCAGCTCTGTGCCTGTGCGGTGGTCACAGTGGCGGGCGCGGCGGCAGGTGCTGCTGTTTCCGTCACCGGTGCTGTGGTGAGTACGGGCATCAAGGTGGGGGGCAAAGCGGTTGGTGTGGCTATTGATGCGGTCAGTCCGAGTAAAAAAGAAGAATAAGCTTCTCTCTCTGGGATAATCCGCCGCCTATGAGCGGCAATACTTTTGGACATCTTTTCGCAGTCACCAACTTTGGTGAATCCCACGGCCCTGCCATCGGTTGCGTCATCGACGGCTGTCCTCCGGGACTGGCACTTTCCGAGGCCGACATCCAGCCTGATTTGGATCGTCGCCGCCCCGGCACCAGTAAGTTTGTAACGCAACGCAACGAACCCGATGCCGTGCAAATCATCAGCGGCGTGTATCAAGGCCGCACCACGGGCACGCCCATTTGCTTGTTGATTCACAACACCGATCAACGCAGCAAAGACTACGGCGACATCCTCCAAACCTTCCGCCC
>DLPA01000106.1:4213-5732 GCA_002479815.1 bacterium UBA7470
GGCCATGCCGACTACACCTACTGGCACAAGTACGGTATCCGCGATCCACGCGGGGGTGGGCGCTCTTCGGCGCGTTTGACGGCGCCTATGGTCGCTGCGGGTGCGGTGGCTAAAAAATGGCTGCAACAGACGTACGGAACCACTTTCCAAGGCTGCATGACCCAAATCGGCGACGTGCCCATTGCCTTTGAGAGTTGGGCACACGTCCCCCACAACCCGTTTTTTGCGCCTGTGGCCGATGTCTCAGCCCTAGAGGACTACATGAACGCCTTGCGTAAAAGCGGGGACTCCTGCGGCGCGCGCTTGCGTGTCGTCGCCCAACAAATGCCTACAGGCCTAGGCCAACCCCTGTTTGACAAGCTCGATGCCGATATTGCCTACGCCATGATGGGCATCAACGCCGTCAAAGGGGTGGAAATTGGAGCGGGTTTTGCTTGCGTCGCCGCCAAAGGCAGCAGTCATGGCGACAGCCTCACGCCCCAAGGCTTTGTCAGCAACAATGCAGGGGGCGTGTTGGGTGGCATCAGCACCGGACAAGACCTAGAGGTCAACATTGCCATCAAACCGACCAGCTCGATTTTGATCCCCCGCACCACCATTGATGCCCACGGTGCCGCCACCGAAGTCATCACCAAAGGCCGCCACGACCCTTGTGTGGGCATTCGTGCCACTCCCATCGCGGAAGCGATGCTGGCCTTAGTGGTCATGGAGCATGCGCTGCAACACCGTGCCCAATGCGCCCATGTACACGTCAGCACGCCCGATATTGCGCACGTTCAATCTTGAATTTTGATGGTTTCTCTATGAAAAAAGTGTTTGTTTTAAACGGCCCCAACCTCAACCTGCTGGGCACGCGCGAACCCGCCATTTATGGCGCAGCCACGTTGGCGGATGTGGCGCAACTGTGTCAAGGCGCTTGTGCCACGCATGGCTTTGAACTGGTATTTCGGCAAAGCAATCACGAAGGCGATTTGGTGGACTGGATACACGAGGCCGGCCGCCTGCACGCCCAAGGGGAATTCGCGGGTTTGATCTTGAACGCAGGCGCGTACACCCACACCAGCGTGGCCTTGCACGATGCCATCAAGGGCACGGGCATTGTGTGCATCGAGCTGCACATCAGCAACGTCCACGCCCGCGAGTCCTTCCGTCACCACAGCTACATCTCCCTGGCGGCCAAAGCCGTCATGTGCGGCTTTGGAGTCAAAGGCTACCCACTCGCCATCGCTGCACTCACTGAGATGTAAAAAAATAGTAAAAAAAGTGAGCTGCTTACGCAAGCTTTATCAGGAATGCAGCCATTTTCGTCCTTAAAAAACAGCTAAAAAATCTAAAAAACACCTTCAAAACCCCGTGTTCTGGCTTGAAAACGGGGTTTTGGCGTGCGTGGAGACTGTTTTTTTAATATAAAGGGCTGATTTTGAGATCAAAAACAGCCATAAGCCTCGTATTACTTGCGTAAGCAGCTCACTTTTTTTGCTACTGTTTTTTCGGCGCTTAGGCAATATCGAAGGCGTGA
>DLPA01000107.1:0-5185 GCA_002479815.1 bacterium UBA7470
GAACCGGCGTAAACCACGCGCCCATCTGCTGCCGCCAACACGGGATCACCTGCTTTACCGGCAATGCCCAGCCCCTTGTTTTTCTGTTCGTCAAAACCCGCTACCACGGAGCCTGTGGCAGGCCAAATGAAGCGTATGTCATTGTCGTCTGCGGGAGGTCTGCTGGTTGAAGTGGTGGCTGGCGCAGGAGCCGCAGCGGGTGCAGCGCCAGCGGCTGGGGGCAAAGGACGGGGGGTGATGCCCGGTGCAGCCGCCACTGGCGCGCTGGCCGTAGGCGCTGCCACCGCAGGCGGTGATGCAGTGGGAGGTAACACACGCAAGACTTGCCCAATTTCAATGCGATTGGGGTTGTCAATGTTGTTCCAGCGGGCGACATCACGCGGATGTTGACCATACTCCAAGCCGATGCGCGTCAGCGTGTCTCCCGCTCTGACCGTGTGGTAACCAGGCTTGCCTGTATGTTCTGCCCCAGGTAAAGGCGTAGCGCCAACAGCCAATGGCGGCAGACTTGTCGCCCCTTCGACGGGTGCAGGAGCCGCAGAAGGCGCACCCATCGCGCTTGAAACGGGACGACGGTCTTCTACGGGCGCAGGGCCATCCAAGCGTGTGGTGGTACAGGCACTCAGCAAGACAGACAAGCTTACACCCAGCCACGGTAAAGACCGCCCCAGCGGACGCAAACGCAAAACAGAAAGAAAATCAGTCATAGAAAAAGTGAAGCTGCAAAGAGCCGTGTTCAGCCGCCAATCACCCACAAGACAGACAAGCACAGGCGTTCATGGAATAAGACAAGGACGAATTGGGACAATTAAAAATCAGGCAATGCCCGATTTTAGAGGCACGAATTGAACCAGCTCCAATACTTGCTGTGTCAAGCCTTGCGCGGTTCTGTCGATCACGACCAAAGACTGTCGCCCACCTCCCACGTCCACAGGTGCAACCAAACGTCCGCCCACCGCCAATTGCTCCAACCATGCAGTCGGAATCACAGTCCCACCAGCCGCCGCAATGATGCCGCTGTAAGGCGCGCCAGCCGCGTAGCCCACCATGCCATCACCCAACAACAAATGCAGATTGAACAAGCGAAAGGGACGCAATAGATTTCTGGCTTTGTCGTGCAGCGCCTTCAGACGCTCAATGGAGTACACCTCCGTACACACCCGACTCAAGACAGCGGCCTGATAGCCACAGCCGGTCCCGATGTCCAGCACGCGACCAATAGGGGTGGGTCTGTCGTGCAGCAACAGCTCGATCATGCGTGCCACCACAGAGGGTTTGGAGATGGTTTGCTCGTAACCAATAGGTAGGCTGGTGTCTTCATACGACTGGTTGGCCCAGCCCGCATCAATGAAACGGTGTCTTTCCGTGTCGCGCATCGCCCGCAGCACCGCCTCGTGATGGATGCCTTGGTGTTGCAACTTACGTACCATCGCCAACCTCAAGGCTTCATGGTTCAGCGTGCTGCGGTCTTGGTTGATAAAAAACTTTGAATCAGAAAACCCCTTTGCAGCTTCCATTGCCACACGAGGCACTTGCTTTTTCACGTCAGTGGTCTGGGAAAGTTTGGGCGCGAAAAAAGGTTTGTTTTGATCTAAACGCGCAGGAAAACTGGGGCGATTAGGAGGTTTAGGGGCACTCATGCTTGCGCCTTTTGACCTTGGTCGGCTTGCTCGGAGGTGTGCAGATGTTGAGTGAACTCTAGTGCGGTGGCAGCCCAATAAGGCAAACGACTGTGCTGTGTCAAATCCACATGCAAAGGCGTTAAACACACATAGCCCTGCTCTGCCGCATGAAAGTCGGTCCCTTCTCCGTCTTCGCGGGCAGGCCCCGCCCCTCCTATCCAATACATGGTTTCCCCCCTTGGGTTGGTTTGGGTGATGACTGGCTCTGCGGCGTGCCGCCTTCCCAAACGCGCCACCTTCATGCCCTTGATCTCAGCCAAAGGTCGATTGGGGATATTGACATTCAGCAACCAAGGCTCAGGCACTGCACGCCCCGCCGCCACCGCTGCTTCGCGTTGGCTGCGATAGTGACTGAGAGATGGCAGCAGTTGCTGCACCAAGGTACGTGCCATCTGCGCCGCATCGTCCAAATAAGCCCAGCCTCGCTCGGTTTGCGAAAACGCAATCGCCGGCACGCCAAACAAATAACCCTCCATAGCCGCGCCTACCGTGCCCGAGTAGATGGTGTCGTCCCCCATGTTCGCCCCGTTATTGATGCCCGAGACCACCAAATCGGGGACGTAATCCAACAATCCGGTCAAGGCAATGTGGACGCAATCGGCTGGTGTGCCTGTGACGTAACGAAACCCATTCGCTGCCTTGTGCACATACAAAGGCGAGTGCAGGGTCAGGGCATTCGATTTGGCGCTGTTGTTGTGCTCAGGCGCAACCACCTCCACACGACCCAGATCACGCAAAGCTTCATACAAAGCCACGAGACCGGGCGCCTGAAAACCATCGTCATTAGAAAGCAAGATATTCATAAAAGGTCATTTTAGGCTTGGTCGCTTGTGCGTGATGGACTGATTCATCACGTCACCCCTGAGACATAGAAAAACAAGCGCTTCAACGACGCTTGCGGCTTTCGGACGAAAGGAACAAATATGCACGCATGGTTCTGCCATCAGCCTGTGGGTGTTGAGGCATTGCAATGGGAAGAACAGCCCACCCCCAGCCCAGCATCAGGACAAGTCCTGATTGCGATTGAAGCCGCCAGCCTCAACTACCCTGACGTGCTGATCGTACAAAACAAATACCAAATGAAGCCACCTTTGCCTTTTGTCCCCGGTGCAGAGTATGCAGGAACTATCGTTTCTGTGGGCGAAGGGGTCACGCATTTGCAAGTGGGGCAGCGCGTCGCTTGCTTGAGTGGCACCGGGGGATTTGGCTCGCACACACTGGCTCCCGCCGCTTTGTGTATGCCCTTGCCTGCTGCATTTGCTGCAGTCGATGCCGCCGCGTTCATCATGACCTATGCCACCTCGTGGCACGCCTTGATGGACAGAGGGGCACTGCAAGCAGGGGAAACCGTCTTGGTGTTGGGGGCAGCCGGTGGCGTGGGCACGGCGGCGATACAAATCGCCAAAGCCGCCGGCGCAACCGTCATTGCCGCCGCCTCTACCGATGAAAAATGTCGCATCTGTGCCGAATTGGGCGCTGATGCGACCCTGAACTACACCACCCACGCCCCTGAAGGCAGTTTGCGCGACGAGATCAAGCGCCTGACCGATGGCAAAGGCCCCGATGTGGTGTATGACCCTGTGGGCGGCGCATGGGCCGAGCCTGTATTACGCAGCACCGCATGGCGGGGCCGCTATTTGGTCATCGGCTTTGCGGGTGGCCCGATTCCACAACTGCCGATGAACCTGCCTTTGCTCAAAGGCTTGTCTGTCGTGGGGGTGTTTTGGGGCGAGTTTGCCCGCCGAGAACCCAAGGCCAACGCCGCCATGATGCAAACCTTGGCCCAGTGGTACATCCAAGGCCACATCAAACCCTTGGTGGCAGAAACGCTGCCCATGAGCGAGTTAAAAACCGCCTACGCCCGCATGGCAGCGCGGGAGGTGGTCGGCAAGCTGGTGTTGGTCAATTAAAGACAAAGGTATTTGACCAACCGCACTAAACTGTATCTTTTTAGATGCAGGCCATACGCTGATGAGTGACAACGAACAGCTATCATGGAACCCGGGTTTTTACTGCTATTGGTTGCTTTTAGACAACTCTGCGGTTGTTGAGTTGACAATGTAAAGACCCCAAACCGAATAGATGAATGAAACCTGTGTTTTTCAGGTTGATACTCGCCAGTTGTCACGACCGTCAAGCGTTTTGCGTATCACATACAGGCGTTGTCAGGCCTTGGTTTGTCGGTATTTTGGTCTCTTGCTTCTCCATAAAGGATCGTCCTTTGTCGTCACACCAACACAGCCGCCCCATGCCCTTGGACGCCTTGGCCAGCCAACGTCGGCAGCCCAGTCAGCGTCGCGCACTCGTCACGGTCGAGGTCATCGCCGAAGCTGCTTTGCAGTTATTGATGCAGGAAGACTGGACGGACATTTCCATGAACCGTGTCGCGGAACGTGCAGGCTTTGCAGTCGGGACGCTGTATCAGTATTTCCCATCCAAAGAGGCGTTGGCCATTGAGGTTTATGAAGCGCATCGTCGCAGCGTTGTTCAAACCCTTTCTGGCATCCGCCGCAACGCCATGATTGAACGCTGGGAACTGCCGCACTTGCTGCGTCGTGTGGTCGATTTGGTCGTTTGGGAATTCGCAGGCGGCGTCACAGGCAGCACCATCGCCCCAGACATTCAAGCCTTACGCCGTTTTGCGCGTCAAGGCTGGCATTTGGGCAGTGAGGAAACCTTACAGCGTTGCTTTAAACAAACCGAAGACCAATTGGACTTGTTTTTGCAACACGTCAGACACACATATCCTGAAATGAGGATACGTACCGACCCGCTTGCGATTTATACCGTCACTCGCAGCCTTTATGGGGTGGTACGTGCCGCTTCTGAAGAGCGTTCTTTGCTCTTGGATACGGATCAATTCCCGATGGAATTGACCCGTATGATGCTGGGCTTTCTTAAGTCAAGCTAGACCCCGCAGGCTCGCGCTTCACACGGAACCATGCGGCATACATCGCAGGCAAGGACAAGAGGGTCAACACCGTTGCGACGATCAAGCCCCCCATGATGGCGACCGCCATTGGCCCCCAAAACACACTGCGCGACAAAGGAATCATCGCCAACACTGCGGCAGCCGCTGTCAGCACAATCGGACGCATCCGTCGCACGGCAGCTTCCACCACCGCGTCCCACGCAGGCACCCCACGGGCGCGATCTTGTTCGATTTGGTCGATCAAAATCACCGAGTTGCGCTGAATCATCCCCATCAAGGCAATCACCCCCAGCAAGGCCACGAAGCCAAACGGACGGTTCAAGACCAAGAGCGCGCCAGCGACACCCGCCAAGCCCAGTGGCCCCGTCAAAAACACCAACATGGCACGACTGAAGCTGTGCAATTGCAGCATCAACAAGGTGAAGGTGATGAACAGCATCACGGGCATCCCCACCGCAATTGAGGACGAGCCTTTGCTGCTTTCCTCCACCGCACCCGCCACCTCAAGCCGGTAACCTAATAAGCCTTGCTGCGCCCACGACTGTTCTAAGCGACGCAATTCAGGCAACAT
>DLPA01000107.1:5313-6815 GCA_002479815.1 bacterium UBA7470
CGCCCTTCGCGCCACAGCACCCCAGGCTCCCAACTGAAGGTGGGGGTTGCAATTTGCAGCAAGGGAATGCTTTTACCGCTGGCGGTGGGCAAATAGGCATTGCCCAAGTCGCTGATGGCATCTCGTTCTTCTAGGGGCTGGCGCAGCACCATGTCGATGAGCTTATCGCCATCGCGGTACTGACCCACTGTGACCCCACTCAAAATGGTGCGTGCGGCTTGGGCAATCGACTGACTGCTCACGCCCAACGCACGCGCTTTGGCCTGATCGATTTCTAAGCGCAATACCTTGACCGACTCATTCCAGTTGTCGTTCACGCCACGGGCATTCGGGTTGATTCGCATCTGCGCTTTCACCTGATCGCCCAATTGCCGCAACACCACCGGATCAGTCCCCACGACGCGGAACTGCACCGGATACGGTACGGGTGGGCCGTTGGGCAAGAGTTTGACGCGACCACGAATCTCGGGAAACTCCTCGGCCAATACCGCAGGGAGCTTTTTACGCAAACTTTCACGCAACTTCAAATCTTCAGGCACAACAATGAGTTGCGACACATTGGTCTGCGGAAAAGTTTGATCCAGCGGCAAGTAAAAGCGTGGCACGCCCGAGCCTATCCAAGTGCTCACCGTTTTGACCCCCGGCTCTTGCAACAAACGGCTCTCGACGCGCTGCGCCACGTCTGCATTGACGGGAAAGCTGCTGCCCTCAGGCAACCATAAATCGACCAAGATTTCTGGACGGCTGGAATCGGGAAAGAACTGCTGCTGCACCTTGCCCATGCCCACCATGCCCAATACAAAGGTCAAAATCGTCAGCCCAATGGTGATCCAGCGGTGCGTGACACACCAATTCACCAAGGCACGAAACGCTGTGTAAAAACCGCCGTCATAGACCTCGTGGCTATCGCCCAAATGCGGTTTGACTTTGAGCAAAGTCACGCCCAAGTAAGGCACAAAAATCACCGCAGCAAACCACGACAGCACCAAGGCAATCACGGTGACGGCAAAAATTGCAAACGTGTATTCGCCCACCGAAGACTTGGCCAAACCGATCGGCAAAAAGCCTGCGGCAGTAATCAGCGTCCCCGTCAACATGGGCATGGCGGTGGCATCCCAAGTGAAGGTGGCAGCACGGAACATGGTGTAGCCCTCTTCCAACTTGCGCACCATCATTTCAACCGCGATGATGGCATCGTCCACCAACAAGCCCAATGCGATGATGAGTGAGCCTAGCGAGATTTTGTGCAGCCCTATGCCCCAATACTGCATTGCCAAGAAAGTGACCGCCAGCACCAACGGGATGGTGATGAACACCACCAGCCCCGGGCGCACGTCCAGCGTGTAACGTCGCCAGCCCCGAGCTTGCGGGTTGCGGTGCAGACCCAAACTCAAAAAGCTCACCGCCAGCACAATCACCACCGCTTCAATCAGCACTTTGACAAACTCGTTCACCGAAGTGGCTACCGCGCTGGGTTGATCTTGCACTTGCAACAACTGCAT
>DLPA01000107.1:6868-11435 GCA_002479815.1 bacterium UBA7470
CCTGCTGGCAGTTCGCGCTCAATCTTGGTCGTCACCACTTTTAAGGCTTTACCCAAGGCGATGATGTCGCCGCCTTTGGTCATGGAAATACCCAAAGCGATGCTGTTCTTGCCTTGATGACGCACCCGCACCTGCGTGGGATCAACGTAACCCAGCTTCACATCGGCAATGTCAGACAAGCGCAGTTGCGTGCCGTTGGGTGAGCGTATCGGCATGGCCTTGAGTTGATCGGCAGAGGTAAATGCCCCAGTGACCCGCACCTGCACCATATCCAACGGAGTCAGCACCGTACCCGCCGACTCGACTGCATTTTGCTGCCCCAATTGCGCCAGCACCGCATTCATGTCCAAGCCCAGCGTCGCCAAACGGCGTTGAGAAATTTCGATAAACAGCTTTTCGTCTTGCGTCCCAAACAGCTCCACCTTGTTGACATCTTTGACCTTGAGCAACTGCTGGCGCACATCATCGGCCCTGCGCTTGAGTTCGGCATCGCTGAACCCATCGCCCTGCAAGGCATAAATCACGCCAAACACATCGCCGAACTCGTCGTTGAACATGGGGCCGAGCACCCCCTGCGGCAAGGTCGAGCGCATATCGCCGATTTTTTTCCGCACCGTGTACCAAAGCTGCGTCACTTCGCTAGGGGGCGTGCTGTCCTTGACCTGAAAAATAATCAGCGTCTCGCCGGGCTTGGAATAGCTGCGAATTTTGTCGGCGTGAGGCACTTCTTGCAGCGTTTTCTCCAGCTTGTCCGTCACCTGCTCGGCCATTTGCTGCGCCGTCGCACCGGGCCAATACGCCCGGACCACCATGGCCCGAAACGTAAAAGGCGGGTCTTCGTCTTGCCCCAACTGGAAATAAGCGGCGATGCCCAAAAGCATCAACACCACCATGAGATAACGCGTCAGCGGCTGGTGCTCCAAAGCCCAACGCGAGAGGTTGAAGCCAGAATTTGGATTTTGAGGCTGTGTGGGAGTCATGGCTGCCCTTTCGTCTCGGCCTGAGGCTGCGCCTGACCTTGAACCTGAACTGCGTCAGGCTTGGCTGTGTGTTTGTCTTGATACAAGGTGACTTTTTGGTTCGGTGCCAATACGTGTACCCCTGCCACCACCACCTGTTCCCCGCCTTTTAAGCCGTCGGCAATCACCGCTTGATTGCCATCTGCCGTCGCCACCATCACCGCACGGGCCTGAACGGTACTGCTCGCCTTGTCAAACACCCACACCGCCGAACCTGCCCCCTGTTGCCACAAGGCACTGGTGGGCAGTTTGATGGCAGCGGTGGGCATGCCATTCGATGTCACGCCATCACGCCCAGCCCACTCCACGTAAGCCGTTGACCCCAAGGCCACCTCAGTGGCGTTGGCAGGCAGCGACAATTTCACGGCGAAGGTGCGCGACACCGGATCGGCACTGGCAGCGATTTCACGCACCTGCGCCGCATACGTTTCCCCCGTCGCCCATAAGCGAACATTCGCAGGCGTACCCACTTTGACACTGGGCGCTTTGTGCTCAGGCAAGGCCACCACCACATCACGCGGGCCATCGTAGGCCAAGCGCACAATGGGCGTGCCTGCCGAGACCACTTGACCGGGTTCAGCCTCTACCGCCAGCACCACCCCCGCTTTGTCAGCGACCAAGGCGGTATAGCCCTTTTGATTGCCCTGCACCTGTCCTTGGGCTTTGGCTTGATCGACGGTGGCTTGGGCGGCTTTGAAGGCCGCCTCGCGCCGCTCCAACTCGGCGCTGCTGATGAAATTTTGGGCACGCAACTCGCTGTATCGCTTCAAATCAGCCGCTGCCAAGTCACGCTGCGTCACAGCGGCTTGTACTTGGGCTTGGGCGGCTTGATCGGCCAAACGGTAGTCGGACGCATCCAACTGCGCCAGCACCTGCCCGGCCTTCACCCGCTGCCCCACCTCAGCCGGACGCACCATCAGCTTGCCCGCCACACGAAAGCTCAGACGGGATTCGACACGCGCCTTTACCTCGCCAGCGTATTCGTGCCCCAAATTCAACGCCTGTGGCCCCACCGTCATGACTTTGACCGCCCGTATCGGCTCGGGAGCCACCTCGGGTTTAGAGCACGCGGTCAAAGCCACTGCCAGTGTCGCCAGCGTCAGCACCCTAGCGTGACGCGCGTGACGAAGATCAGATGTCGCAAGCCATGTTTTCATTGAACACTACCTTGAAAAAATAAATACCCAGTTAATGACCGGTTGGTTATTAATTTATCATAAACCAATCTTTTGATCTGCGTCAGGTTTTTTGAGACCAAAGCCTCGACTCTCGTGAGGCGTTTGACGGAAATTTTTCAGCGCATCTCCAGCGCACCACTCGCACCGATAATCACGCCATGACTACTGGCGTTGAACACTACGAAAACTTTCCTGTGGCCTCATGGCTGTGCCCACCCCACCTGCGCCCAGTCATTGCTGCCATTTATTGGTTTGCCCGCACCGCAGACGACATCGCCGACGAAGGCGACGCACCCACGGCACAGCGCCTGCAAGACTTACAGGCATACCGAGACGACCTGTATCGCATCGCCCAAGCTCCGCCCTATCTCCCCCATCATGCCGCCCCATCCACGCGTTGGCCCCATGTCTTTGGCCCCCTGCACACACATCTGCACGCGCACCACCTGCCGGTGCCTCTGCTGCACGATTTGCTCAGCGCCTTTGAGCAAGACGTGATCCGCACCGATCAAGGCTTGCACTACCAAAGCCATCAAGAGCTGTTGGACTACTGCCGCCTGTCCGCCAACCCCATTGGCCGCTTGTTGCTGCACCTGTACGGCATCACCGACCCGCAGCGCCTGACCGAAAGCGACTGCATCTGTTCGGCCCTACAACTGATCAACTTTTGGCAAGACCTCAGTGTCGATTTGCCCAGACAACGCCATTACCTGCCCCTGCACAACATGCGTGCGCTGGGCCTAGAACTGTCGGACTTTGGGCCGCGAGCCAACACACCGGCGGCATTGCCACAGGAACGCAGCACGCGCAAGGCTCTGCTGATTGCCAGCTTGCTCGATCAAGCCTGTGATTTGATGCACGCGGGGCAAGCCCTGCCCCTGCACATCCCTGGTCGTGCGGGTTGGGAACTGCGCTTGGTGGTGCAAGGCGGCTTGCGCACCGCCGAGAAAATTCGCCACCTCCACCACCAAACCTGGCTCACCCGCCCGACACTCCGCCCCCTCGACCTTCCTTTGCTGCTGTGGCGTGCAGGGCGGATGAAGGCCAGCGCCCCCAAGTGACCGCTGTCCATGATCGTTCATCACACTTCGCCCCTTGCCTAGACCCTTAGACGCATGACTCCACAAGACTATGTTGCCCAAAAAGCCGCCGCCTCTGGCAGCAGCTTTTACTACGCCTTTTTGTTTTTACCGCCACCGCGTCGTGCTGCCATCACCGCGTTTTACGCCTTTTGCCGCGAAGTGGATGACGTGGTGGATGAAGTTCACGACCCCGCCGTCGCTGCACAAAAACTGCAATGGTGGCAACAGGAGGTGCAACAAGCCTATGCCGGACAAGCCAGCCATCCGGTCCTGCAAGCCCTGATGCCCCACGCCACCGACTACGCCATACGCGCCGATCAATTGCTCGCCATCATTGAAGGCTGTCAAATGGATTTGGCCCAAAACCGCTATTTGGACTACCCCGCCTTGCAGCAATACTGCCATTTGGTCGCAGGCGTGGTGGGCGAAGTATCAGCCAGCATTTTTGGACAAACCGATCCCCAAACCACCCGCTATGCCCACCTCTTAGGCCAAGCGTTTCAAATGACCAACATCATTCGGGACGTGGGTGAAGATGCCATGCGCGGACGTATTTATTTGCCGATCAATGACTTGCAAAAGTTTGATGTCAAAGCACACGAATTGCTCAAACGCCAACACTCCGAGCGTTTTGAAGCCTTGATGAAATTCCAATGCGAGCGAGCGCATCAGCTCTACGACCAAGCACTGGCCCTCTTACCCATGTGCGACCGTCGCGCCCAAAAGCCGGGTTTGATGATGGCGAGCATCTACCGCACCCTGCTGCGCGAAATTGAGCATGAACGCTACCAAGTGCTGCATCAACGCATTTCGCTCACCCCCTTGCGCAAGCTGTGGCTGGCGTGGAAGGTACAAGCCTTGGGGCGTTTGTGATGTCCGCCCCCACCCCGAAGCGTGTCGCAGTCATCGGCGGCGGTTGGGCCGGGCTGGCGGCGGCGGTGCGTGCGTGCAGCGACGGCCATGCCGTCACCGTGTTTGAAGCCAGTCGGCACTGGGGCGGACGGGCGCGGCGCTTACCCCTGACCCTGCCCAACGGCGACACCATCCCCGCCGACAATGGACAACACATCCTCATTGGCGCGTACACCGACACCCTGCGCCTCATGCGCCATATCGGACTTGAGCCAAACGACTTGTTTCGCCGCGAACCCCTAGGGCTGGTCGATCCTCAAGGCCAAGGCTTGCAACTGCCACAAGCCCCCGCTTGGCTGCGCCCGCTGGCCCATGCGCTGTCGCTGGAAGTCGCTTTGGGCATGGTGCGAGCACGCGGCTGGTCTTGGCGCGACAA
>DLPA01000107.1:11562-12636 GCA_002479815.1 bacterium UBA7470
CCCGCTTGCCCCCACGTTTGATGCAGGACTTTATTGATCCCCTGTGCGTCTCCGCCCTCAACACCCCAGCGGCAGAGGCCAGCGGCGCGGTTTTTTTGCGGGTGATGAAAGATGCCCTGTTTGGCCCCGTCGGTGGCTCAGACCTGCTTTTGCCTCGCGTCGATTTGGGCCGCTTGTTTCCAGAGGCCGCCGTCGCATGGCTGCAAGCACGCGGGGCGGTGTTGCACTTAGGCCAGCGCATCACGCACCTGAGCGCACACATCCCGCCCGCCACCACCTCAGACATCAAATGGCGCATCAACCACGATGCCGAATTTGATGCAGTGATCTGGGCAGCTTATCAATCAAATCTGCACCTACCGCTTGATTCAGAATACAAAGACGCTATTGATTTTGATATTTACAAAGCGATTCATCACTGGCAAACCCGCAACCATGCCTTGCCCACCCGCGCCATCGCCACCGTCTATACGTGGTGCGAGGGGCACACCCAAGCCCTCTTGCCCCGCGCCATGACCGCCTTGGCGAGCAACGCCCAACAGCCCGCGCAATTCGTCTTCGACCGCGCCTACTTGGGCGGGCCAGCGGGTTTATTGGCGTGGGTCGTCAGCGCCAGCGAGGGCGACAGCGCCACCTTAGAGCGCCAAGTCATCGCCCAAGCACAAAGCCAATTAGGGCTAGCGGTGCGAGCGCTCAAAACCGTAGTAGAAAAACGCGCCACCTTCGCCTGCGTCCCCGGCCTACAACGCCCCAGCATGCACATCGCCCCCCACCTATGGGCCGCAGGCGACCACATCTCCGGCCCCTACCCCGCCACCCTAGAAGGCGCAATCCGCAACGGCTGGGCAGCAGGTGGCTGCTTAGGAAGATAAAAAACAGGAGTAAAAAACGTGAGCTGCTCACGCAAGTAATACGTGTGATTCAGCCTATTTGATGCTTAAAAATAGCCTGAAAAGCCCAAAAAATTATCTTTCAGGCACGTTGGAAGGCCATTTTGAAAGCCACCAGCGTCTGAAAGAGGTCATTTTTTAGGTTTTTATGGCCTATTTTGAATATAAAAATAGCCAAAAACCA
>DLPA01000107.1:12671-13498 GCA_002479815.1 bacterium UBA7470
CCGCCGTTGAACCAGCGGGCGATGAGGGTGCGTTCGTCGTCGGTGATGCCGGTGGCGTTGTTCATGGGCATTTGTTTGGTGACGACCGTTTGCTGATACACGGCTTGGGTGTGTAGCTTCAGGCGCTCGGGTGAGTCTAGGCGTATGTTTTTCATCTGCACTTGCTCGCCGTGGCAGGTGTAGCAACGCTGCTCTAGCACGGTTCGCACTTGTGCATACGTGACGGGCGTGCTGCTGGTGGTGGTGGCAGACCCCGCTTTGGGGGCGGGGGCCAAGGCGATCAAGGTTGCCAGAATCAAGACCACGCCGACCACGGCATAAGGCATGGGGTTTTTGTTGCGCCCCAGCTTGTAGCCGTGACGCATGACGAAAAACTGCCGAATCGAAGCCCCTGCCAGCATCATCACCATCAAAATCAACCAGTTATGGGTGTGGGTGTATAAAAAGCTGTAGTGATTGCTCAACATCGCAAAAATCACAGGCAGCGTGAAATAGGTGTTGTGAACGCTGCGTTGCTTGCCCCGTTTGCCATGAATCGCCAGCGAGCCGGGTTCGACTTTCTCGCCCGAGGTCATCGCCGCCACCACTTTGCGCTGGCCGGGAATGATCCAAAAGAACACATTGGCGCTCATGGCGGTGGCAATCATCGCCCCCACCAGTAAAAACGCCGCCCGCCCCGCAAACAATTCTGAGGCCAGCCACGACGCAAACCCAATCACCACCACCAGCAAGCCCCCGACGATGGCATCGCCGTGTTCTTTAAAACCGAACAGGCGACAAATCCAGTCGTAAATCAGCCAAAACGCGACCAAAAAGCCCAGCGCGGC
>DLPA01000204.1 GCA_002479815.1 bacterium UBA7470
TCAACCGACCTCGGCAGAGGTGTTGCAGGAGATACTGCATCCTCATCGACCTTTAGATGTATGGCGTGTTCCTTCTCATCAATTGTTGGATGAAGATGAATCATGATGATTCAATTGGTGGTTTGGGCGCGTTTGACGCAGCAGCATCTGATGCCATTGGGGCGAGTTGGGTTGGAAGCGGGGGTGTCCTTTTTTAGTTTTAGTTACACCGATCAGTGGCTGAATTTGCCGCAGGCTTATCCCATTGCGCCAGCGTTTCCACTGAGCACCACCGTCTATCGGAACAATCAGGTCAAAACCTTCTTTCAGAATTTGCTTCCTGAGGGGGCTGCGTTGGATGCAATTTTGCAAAATTTGCACTACCGTGATCCGGGGCTATTAGACCAGTTAAACGAACTGGGTGAAGACATGCCCGGTGTGCTCTCTATATTGCCTGTTGGTGTTGAACCCCGCAGCGATCACCGCTATCAGCGTTTGACAACTGCGAGGCTGAGCCAACGCTTGCAAGAGCGGCATCTGCAACGGCCTTTTTTGTCCTCCAATCCTCGCGCAGGTATGTCGTTAGCGGGGGCGCAAGACAAATTAGGTTTGCGGTACGACCCCAGTTCAGGTGAGTTGTATGACACGGTGGGCACATCACCGAGTACCCATATTGCCAAGCCAGATACCAGAAACCACCATTTCGCGCCCAGTGCGCTCAACGAGTATCTCATCATGCGGCTGGCGCAAGAATTGAAGCTGCCTGTGCCACCTGTGTATCTGCTGCACGTACCTGAAACCGTTTTTGTGGTGCAGCGTTATGACCGATGGCCTTTAGCCGCAGGGGAAATCGCTTGTCTGCATCAGCTTGATATGTGCCAAGTTTTGAATGTAGGGTCAGGTTGGAAATATCAGAGGGATGGAGGCTTGGTGAGTTTGCCCCGCATCGCGGTTGAGTTGCGGCGCTTGGCCTTGCCCCGCGAAGACATGAAACGGTTTCGCAATTGGGTGGTTTTTAACTATTTGGTCGGCAACACCGATGCGCACGCCAAAAATCTATCGCTGTTGGTGGACTCCCAAGGCTACCGATTGGCTCCTTTCTACGATTTGCTGTGTGTGCAGGTGTATGGCGAGACCCAATTGGCGCTGTACATCGGTGACGATGAACGCATCGCCAGTGTGGGGGCGCATTCTTGGGAAGCCTTTTGTGAAGATTGTCATCTGCCGTATGCGGAAACACGCAAAAAACTGACCCAGATGGCAAAGGCCATTCCCAAACTGTGGCCCAAGTTGTGCCAACAAGTGCGCCGTGAGCACCCAATGACAGAGGCTGAAGCAGCGTTGGTGGAGCGCATCGGGGCCGTCTTACACCAACAATGCCATTCGGCGCTGTCGATGGTGGGTGGTCTGGGCGATGATTAGGCGGCGTGAATCACGCCCATGCCCATGAGCGACGCTCTCACACATCAAACCGCGTGGCCTGTGGTTGGCGTTCGATTTGGCGGATGAGGGCATCAAGTACGTCTTGGCCTGCGCCGTGGTGAGGACTGAATTGCAGCGAGTCGCGGGTGCATTGGGCGGCGATGTCGCTGGGGATGGGAATGGCGGCTTGTGGGCCGCCCATGCTGAAGGTGGCGAGTTGGATTTCGCAAGCGCGTTGCAGCGTCCACAAAATCGCAAAGGTTTGCGCCAGCGTTTGCCCCCATGCCAAGAGGCCGTGGTTACGCAAAATCAGGGCAGGCTTTTGACCGATGCTTGCCAGCAGGCGCGGCGCTTCTTCGGCGTGAAGGGTGATGCCTTCAAACGCATGGTAGGCCACCATGTCGTGGAGTTGGGCGCTGTAAAAATTGGTTTGCTGCAAGCCTTCGTGCAAGCAGGCGACGGCTACGCCGGCGGTGGTGTGGGTGTGCATGACGCAATGCGCGTCGGGCAAATGGGCGTGCAATGCGCCGTGAATGGTGAAGCCCGCCGGGTTGATGGGCCACGGTGAGCCGTCCAAAATCTCGCCCTTGAGGTTGATTTTGACCAGATTGCTGGCGGTGACTTCGCTGTAATGCAGGCCAAAGGGGTTGATGAGGAAGTGTTTTTCGCCCCCACAGACGTGCGCTGGCAGGCGTAGGGTGAGGTGGTTGTAGATCATCTCCGTCCAACCCAAATGGTCGAAGACGCGGTAACACGCGGCGAGTTGCACCCGCGCGGCCCATTCATCAGGATGGACTTGATCGCGCAGCGAGCGGGCGGGGGGAAGGTCGGCTGTGAGCATGGGGATGATCTTTCAATGATTCAATCATTCAATAAACAGAGCTAGAACTGCTTGCAGGTGTTGCGTTGGAGGTATTTGAGGCGTTTGATGTATTTGATGTATTTTTAAAGCTGGCTGCCAAGGCGCGGGTGTGGCGGGCCAAGAGGCCCGTGTCCAAGCCCACGGCGACGAAGGTCGCGCCGAGTTGCACATACGTGTGGGCTTGTGCGGGGTCGCTGGTCAAAATGCCGGGGGCTTTGCCAGCGGCTGCGATGCGGGCAATGGCGCTGGCAATGGCGGCTTGCACCTCGGGGTGGTTGGGGTTGCCGACGTGTCCCAACGAGGCCGACAAGTCCGCCGGGCCGATGAACACCCCATCCACGCCCGATGTGGCGGCAATCGCGTCCAAATTTTCTAAACCCGCGCGGGTTTCGACTTGCACCAACAAGCAGACTTGGGCGTTGGCTTCTTTCGCGTAGTTGGGATACAGCCCCCAGCGCGAGGCGCGAGAACCCGCCATGCCGCGAATGCCGCCCAAGCCGTCGTCTTGCGGGTAGCGGCAGGCGCGTACCAGTTGCGCGGCTTGCTCGGCGGTGTCCACCATCGGCACGAGCAGGGTCGTCGCCCCCAAATCCAGCACTTGTTTGATGAGGGTGGCATCGCCCACAGGCACGCGCACGATGGGGTGGCTGTCGGGGTAGGCGGCAATGGCTTGCAGTTGCGCCAAGAGGTCGGTCAAGCCGTTGGGCGCGTGTTCGCCGTCGATCAGCAGCCAGTCAAAGCCCGCCGTGGCGCAAATTTCCGCGCTGTAGGCATTCGCCAGCCCTAGCCACAACCCAATTTGCGGCTGACGCTGCGCCAAGGCGTGTTTGAAACGGTTGATAGGGGTTTTCATGGTGAAAGTGTCAAACTGATAGAAAAAATAAATGGCAAAATGAGTAGCAAAAAAAGTGAGCTGCTTACGCAAGTAATACGCTGCTTACGTCCATTTTGTGTCTTAAAAATTTGGGTTTTTATTGAAAAAATCGCCTGAAAACCGCCTAAAAGACCTGAAAAAGCCCTGAAAAGACCAAGAAAAGGCGTTGAAAAGTTCATTTTTTTGGTTTTTTGGATGTATTTTGTAGATCAAAACAGCCAGAGTGCCCTATTTACTTGCGTAAGCAGCTCACTTTTTTTGCTATTGCTTTTGATATTGTTTTTTCTGTGATGTGTGAGGTTTGTTCAGACGAATTGAAAGCTGAAGCGGCCCAAAGCGCCGTAGTCGGCCTCGAACACGTCGCCCAAGCGGGCGGCGACGGGGCGGGTGAAGGAGCCGGCCAAGACGATTTCTCCGGCTTCTAGGCGCTCGCCCCACGGGGCCAGCTTCATCGCTAGCCACGCAACACCAATAGCAGGATGGCCTTGCACACCAGCGGCTAGACCCGTTTCTTCCACCACACCGTTTTGGCGCAAAATGGCCCCGCACCACGGCAAATCGACGCGGTGGGGCGGGATGCGGTGGCCGCCCAGTACGATGCCTGCGTTGGCGGCGTTGTCGCTGAT
>DLPA01000179.1:0-8922 GCA_002479815.1 bacterium UBA7470
CGCTGCGCCAGCAGCGAGTTTGCCGATGTCGGCATCACCTTCACCACCATCAATATGCCCTTGGTACGCACGCCCATGATTGCGCCGACCAAAATCTACAACAACGTGCCCACCTTAGAGCCAGAGCAAGCCGCCGACATGATCGCGCAGGCCTGCATCTTCAAGCCCGTGCGCATCGCCACCCGTTTGGGCATCACCGGCCAAGTGCTGCACGCCTTAATGCCACGCATCGCTCAAATCATGATGAACACCAGCTTCCGTATGTTCCCCGACTCCTCTGCGGCGAAGGGCGAAAAAGGCGCCAAGCCTCAGCTCTCACCTGAAGCCATCGCCATGCAGCAAATGATGCGCGGCATCCACTTCTAAAGCCCACCTCACCGCCGGCATCCCCCAAAAGGCGACCATCAGCGTCGCCTTTTTCGTTTTCAAGCCGAAAAAAGCATAGTAAAAAAAGTGAGCTGCTCACGCAATCTTTACCAGTATTTTGGCGTTTTTAATACTTAAAATAAGACGAAAAAATTGAAAAAACATCACCTTAAAGGCTTCACAACGATCCACATGAGCTGGAACATGGTTTGAAAAGACTATTTTTTTAAGATTTGTTCTTATTTCTAATGATAAAAACAGAAAAATTCCTGGTATTTATTGCGTGAGCAGCTCACTTTTTTTGCTATTTATTTTTAGGCTTGAAGGGGGACTGTCTGTGCGGGCAGCACTTGGTCTAGTGTCAAGTTTTGCAACTGGGACGCTTGCCACAAGGCCGCACTGGCTGGAGTGTCTTGGGGCAGGAGCAAAGCGAGGGCGAGGGGGGCGAGGGCTTGGCGACTGGGCGTGATGAGCAGCACGTAGCGGGCTTGGTCTTCGTCCAAGCAACCGATCCAGTCCAACTTTTGCAGGGTTTCCAAGGGTTCTTCAAGGTGCAGGTCGTGGACTTGGAGCTGCGCGGCCAAGTCGTCTAAGTTCAGGCCGGGGGTGCTGCTTTGTTGGCGCTGGTGTAGGGTGCTCAACACCTCTAGGGCCAGTTGGAACGACCATCCCGGCGTGCCGCCTTGTCGCGCCACGCCTGCCAACAAGCTGGGCAGATAGGCGGTGATGACCGCCCCCAAGAGCACCAGCACCCACAGCACATAAATCCACAGCAGCAAAATCGGCACGGTGGCAAACGTGCCGTACACCGCTGAGTACGTGGGGACTTTGGTCACATACCATGCCAAGACGGTTTTAGAAATTTCTATGCCAATGGCGACAAAGCCCCCGCCTACGAGCGCGTGTCGCCATTGCACATAGGTGTGGGGAACAAAGCGGTACAACAGCGTCAACCCAAGCCCGATCAGGCCAAACTCCAGCAGATCGAGCACCACCCGCAAGCCCCCAGGCAAGGCCGATACCAGCCCTTTGCTGGCCGACAGTGCGTAAGACCCCAGCGACAGACTACCGCCCAGCAACAGCGGCCCCAAGGTCAGCACCGCCCAATACATCAGCACCCGCTGCGCCAAGGGGCGCGGGCGGCGCACGCGCCAGATGTCGTTGAGCTTGCGATCAATGGTCAGCACCAAGGCCAAGGCCGTGAGCAGCAGCACAATCGCCCCAGTCCACCCAATTTGGCTGGCTTTGCCCGCAAACTGGTTCAGGTAGGTCAACACCGGACGGGCAATGTTGTCGGGCACAAGGCTGTCGATCAACCACTTTTGCAAACCCGATTGCAGCCGTCCAAACACAGGAAAGGCACTGAACACCGCCAGCCCCACGGTGACGATGGGGACGAGCGACATCGTGGTCGTGAAGGTCAAACTGCCTGCCGTCAGGCCAAGTCGATCTTCACGAAAGCGTTCAAAAAGGGTTTTTGCTGTGGTGCGCCAGGGAAAACGAAGAAGAGTCTGAAGATAAAGCCACATCCCGCTATCATGCCAGTCGCCCGCCCTTTCTTTGCTTGTATTCATGTCTTCAGAATCGCCCCTCGTGTCAGAACCGTCCGTTTCCTCTCATTTGCAACCCCGAGACCATGCCCTCATCAACCTGACCCGCACAGTCGCAGTGTCGAGTTTACTTGGGCTGATTGTGTTGGGGCTGGTGTGGGAGTTATGGCTGGCACCGCTGCGCCCAGGGGGGAGTTGGGTGGCCCTGAAAGTCTTGCCGCTGTGCATCCCACTGGCGGGCTTGCTCAAGCGCCGTATGTACACCTACCGCTGGCTGAGTTTGCTGGTGTGGTTGTATTTCACCGAAGGCGTGGTTCGGGCGTGGAGCGATCGACCTCCAAGCCAGTGGCTGGCGATGTTGGAGGTGGTGCTTTGTCTGGTGCTGTTTGCCGTCTGCGCAGCCCATGTCCGCCTGCGCTTAACGTGGGCGAAGCGAGGTCCACACCTAGGCTGAGGATGCCGAGGATCGGGAGGGGGGCTGTTTCATCGCTTGCCAGGGGCCAGCAGCACAATGACCGCCCCCGCGCCCCCGTCATCGGCACGGGCCTGCACAAAGGCCAGCACTTCATTTTTTTGCACCAACCACCGTTGTACTTTAGATTTCAGCACTGGCACCCGTCCGGGGGAACCCAGTCCTTTGCCATGCACCACACGCACACAGCGCCAGCCTAGGCGGTGGGCATCGCGCAAGAAGTGTCCAAGAGCGACACGGGCCTCATCGCTGCGTAGGCCGTGCAGGTCGATTTGGCCCTGCAAACTCCAATGGCCGCGACGCAGTTTTTTAATCACATCTTGCCCCAACCCCAGACGGCGATAGCTGAGGCTATCGTCGGTGTCGAGCAGGCTTTCGACATCAAACTCGTCGGACAGGGCTTCCTGCATCACCGCCTGCTCATCTTTTTGGCGCTGTAATGCTTGCGGCTCTACCGGGGGACGCTCATGTACCGAACGATTGTGCGGGCGCAACGCTTGCACCGGCCCCACGGTGCGAGCGAACAAATCTTTTTCCGCCTGGGCCAGTTTGGCGGCAACAAGTGCAGCCTCACGCGCAGCGGCTTCGGCTTTGGCTCGCTGACGCAGGGACAGGCGTATGGCCTCTAGCTGAAGTTGAACGGGGATAAGCGACATACCAAAGCAACACCAACGCCGCAAGCAAGTACGACTTCAGTGCATGGAGTTGAAACCGGCGTGATTTTCACCGCTTTTTTGTCGCAGACTGTCTGCACGACAGCCTATAAGCACACAGCGACGATGGCGAATCGGCAGCAGCATCCACGCATCATCCCCTTCGCGCCAGATTTGGCCTTACGATGCGCCTGCCGTTTTCTACTTCCCTACGCTAGGAGCACATCATGGGATTTTTTAGTTTTGTGAAAGACGCTGGTGAAAAACTGTTTGGCAGCAGCAAACCCGCCGACACCGCAGCCGCACCCACTTCAGAAGAGTTGGCAGCAACAGACGCCACAGCTGCACAAGCCATCAAGTCACGCATTGAAGACATGCGCCTGCCGATTGAGGACTTGCGCGTCGAGTACAAAGGCAGCAGCGAAACCGTCACGGTGTGGGGCACCACGCCCGATCAAGCCACCCGCGAGAAGGTCGTTTTGTGTTGCGGCAACGTGGCACACGTCGCCAGCGTGAACGACTTGATGGGAGTGGTCGCACCGGAACCCGAGTCCAAGTGGTACACCGTGGTGAAGGGGGATAACCTGTCCCGCATCAGCAAGGAGTTCTATGGCACACCGAACAAATACATGGTGATTTTTGAAGCCAATCAACCCATGTTGACACATCCCGACAAGATTTATCCGGGCCAGATGCTGCGCATTCCTCCCTTGGCCTGATCCATCCGCTTAGAAGGCATCTTTTGAGGATGTCGCGAGCGCAAACGCCCCATGCCGTCAGTCACGGCACGGGGCGTTTGTCCATCAATAAGCTGTTTTTTTGCTTGGACTCAAGGGAGGCGGAGGCAACAGCACCACAACAACGCCACAATGCACGGTTTTAGAGACTGTGTGATGACTGTGTGATGGCAACGACCCGTTTTATCCTGATAGAAACCAGCCATGCTGGGAACGTAGGCGCAACTGCCCGTGCGATGAAAACCATGGGGTTTCATGAACTGGTGCTGGTCGCTCCCCGCTGGCCCAATGTACTGCGGCGCGAAGAAACCATACAGCGTGCCAGCGGTGCGAATGATGTTTTGGCCCAAGCCCGCATCGTGGCCAGCCTAGACGAAGCTTTAGATGGGGTCGATCATTTATGCGCCACTGCCATGACCCCGCGTGACTTTGGCCCCCCTACCCGCAGTCCGCGTGCGCATTTTGAATCTCTTTGCAAAACGCAAACAGCGCCAGCGACCGCTGTTGCACCGCCTCATATTGCTTTTTTGTTCGGCAGCGAGCGTTTTGGCATGCGCAATGAAGATGTCTATCGTTGCCATGTGTGCTTGTCCATCCCCACACAAGCCAATTTCGGCTCTTTGAACTTGGCGGCGGCAGTGCAATTGATGGCCTATGAGTGGCGGCAAGCCTTGGGCGGCTTTCAAGTACCTGCATCTGCGACAGCATCCACACCAACGCCCCAGGCCGCCAGCGCCCAAGCGGTGGCTGGGATGTTGGCGCATTGGGAAGCGGCACTGACCGATATTGGTTTTCTAGACCCGCAAGCACCCAAGAAACTCATGCCAAGGCTGAATCAGCTTTTCAACCGCGCCGGCTTGACACAAGAGGAAATTCATCTCTTGCGCGGTATTGCCAAGGCCATGCAGCAATCGGCACAAACCTCGGCGACCTTCACCAAGCGAGGGTAGTTTGCAGGCGTGTAGAGTCTGACCCTTGGCCTTCTTTTTTATTCAACCCTGATTTCTACTGTTTGACCATGTTCCAACGCCTACGCACCGATATTCAATGCATCCTAGAGCGCGACCCCGCAGCCCGCAGTGCATTTGAGGTGTTGACGTGTTACCCGGGACTGCATGCCTTGATTTTGCACAGACGGGCACACTGGTGTTGGACTCACGGCTTCAAATGGCTGGGGCGGTTTATTTCCCACGTCTCTCGTTTTCTGACAGGCATCGAAATTCATCCCGGTGCGAGAATTGGCGAACGGGTATTTTTCGACCATGCCATGGGAACCGTGGTGGGAGAAACCGCCGAAATTGGCGATGGTTGTACCATCTACCAAGGGGTGACACTGGGCGGCACGTCGCTCTACAAGGGGGCAAAGCGTCATCCCACCTTGGGGAAAGACGTGGTGGTGAGTGCCGGCGCCAAAGTGCTGGGTGGGTTTACGGTGGGGGATGGCGCAAAAATAGGCAGCAACGCCGTGGTCATCAAGCCCGTCCCTGCCGGGGCCACAGCAGTTGGCATTCCAGCACGCATCATCCCCTCTAAGGAAGGAGCGAGTGCCGATGCCACACCCGAAACCCTCAAAACCCCTGTCTTCACCGCCTATGGCGTAACGCAAGAGGATGATCCCGTAAGCCAAGCTCTGCGCGGCTTAATCAGCGGCGCAGCAGGCCATGAGCATCAAATCGCCCTGCTGTGGCAAGCCATCGAGAAGCTGACCGCACAACGCCCTTGTGCGCCAGCGGACTGTTTGCCCAACGATGCACAGCGGCAAGCGCACTTTGAAGCCGATCGCCTGAACGAATTGGTGGGCAAATAGGATTTTTATGAATCGCAATCTCTGGCTGATGGTCGTGGCCCAAGGGCTGTTTTTGACCAACAACGTCACCTTCATCGCCATCAATGGCTTGGTGGGTTTGAGCTTGGCCCCACTGGGCTGGATGGCGACCTTGCCGGTGATGGGGTATGTCGTCGGCGGGGCGCTTTCGACGGGCTTGGTCGCACGCTCTCAAGCACTGTGGGGGCGTAAGGTCTCCTTCCAGTTGGGTTTGCTGGTGGCGGTGCTGTCGGCGCTGATGGGGGCGTGGGCCGTGGCTGAAAAAAACTTCTGGTTATTGGTCACCGCCACAGTAGTGGCGGGGTATTACAGCGCCAATGGGCAGCTATATCGCTTTGCAGCGGCAGAGTTGGCAGCACCCTCTTTCAAGGAAAAGGCTGTTTCGCTGGTCTTGGCAGGTGGTTTGCTGGGGGCGGTCTTGGGGCCGAATTTGGCCAACCACGCGCGGGGCTTGGCTGACGTTCCTTTTATGGGGGCGTATGTGGCTTTGGCAGTGGTGGGGCTTTTGGCGATGGGGGTGATGGCGTTTGTGCAGTTTCCACCCGTCCCGCCCAAGGTACAAACGGGTGCTTCCGCAGGCCGCTCGGTCGGAGAGTTGATGCGGCAACCGGTGTTCATGGTGGCAGCGGGGGCCAGTGCCCTGAGTTATGGGGTGATGAACCTGCTGATGGCGGCCACGCCATTGGCGATGCAGGTGTGCGGTTTCCCGTTTGGCGATGCGGCACTGGTGCTGGAGTGGCACGTCATTGGGATGTTCGCACCCGGCTTCTTCACAGGGCATCTCATCAAGCGTTTTGGCACGACCACGATCATGGCGATGGGCGTGTTGCTCAATGCCCTATGTATTGCAGTGGCGCTGTCGGGCCAAGATTTACATCAGTTCTTAGTGGCTCTGTTTTTGCTGGGGGTGGGTTGGAATTTTGTGTTTACAAGCAGCACCACGCTGGCCCTTCAAGCGTATCGACCTGAAGAAAAAGATCGTGCACAGGCGGCCATCAATTTTTGCGTGTTTGCGACGATGGCTTTGACCTCGTTTGCCTCGGGTGCGTTGGTCACCACTCAAGGTTGGGCCTTGCTGAATTGGGGGTCTTTACTGCCAGTGATCTTGATGGCGTTGGGTTTGCTGTGGCTGCGTAAGGTTTCTGAAATTCAAAAAGCCACCTGAGAAGCCATCTGAGCCGGATACACTGAGCGGCATTGCTCTTAGAGGCGTAAAAGCGCTTCCTCATTGTGAGCGCGTTTAGTAAGGCTGAACATGGCGTTTTTAAGTCAAAAAGCAGGCATCGCGCTGGCTGCGCTTGTGGTGGGTGCTACCACAGCAATGGCGATTTATTGGCAAGGGGGAAGTGCCAGAGACAACGGCTTTTCTGTGAAGAGCCTCTTCCAAGCGCAGCCCTCCAGCGTCCATATTGGCGACCCCGCCGCGTTTGCGTGGGTGGACTGCAAGCCGCGCTTGTTCGACGGTAGTCCAGCCGTGTCCGTGACGTTCACACAAGCCTTGACCCGTTCCCAAGACTGGGACAAACTTATCAAGGTGAGTGAAAGTGCCAGTGAAAGCGGTACGGGCACACGCATCACCAACCGTTGGGTATTGGGCGATAACCCTCGTGTGCTGTGGCTGCCGAATGTCAAACCCGATCACCATTACCGCATCCAAATGGATGCCAGCCTTACGGCGGCGGCCAACGGCACGCTAGGAACAGCACAAGACTGCACGGTCAAGAGCGAGGCCATGCCCACCTCGTTTTATTTTGCCAGCCGTGGCATGGTCTTACCGGCAGGGCAAAACGGCGGTTTACCCGTGGTCACGGTGAATATGCCGGAAGTGGATGTGCAGTTCTTGCGTGTCCAAGACACCGCATTGGCAGATTTTTTAGAGCAAGTCGGTGGTCGTCCCCACCGCAACCCCGAAACTCGTCAAACAGACAACGACAGCGAAGAAGGCGAAGGCGGTTGGATCGACCCCGAGAGCAAACTCAAAGGTACGGTCTCGTCTTACACCTTGGACAACCTGCGCGAAAAAGCCACCAGCGTGTACCTGAGCCGTTTCACCACGGACACCCGCTCCAACCGCCGTAATGTCAGTTTCCTGCCCGTCGAGCAGATCAAAGAATTGCAAGAGCCGGGCATTTACGTGGCGGTGATGACACCGCCCGGGCGTTTTGGCTGGGATCATCAAGTCACCTACTTCTACGTCACCGACATCGGGTTGCACATTCGTCGCCATGCCCAACAAACCGATGTGTTTGCCACGTCTTTAAAAACCGGCGAAGGACTCAAGGGCGTAGAAGTCAGTCTGATCGATACCCATGGCAAATCCTTGGCACAAGCGGGCACGGATGGTGAGGGACATGCCGTCTTGACAGGGGATGTGCAAAAAGGGCGTGTGCTCTTGGCCCGCAAAAACAAAGACTTGTCTTTACTGGCACTGCGCGATCCAGCCCTGGACTTGTCCGAGTACGAACTCAACGGTCACCCCTCGCGTAATCAAAAGTTGTTTGTCTATGCGGGGCGAGATTTGTACCGTCCGGGTGAACAGTTCACCGCCTCCGTGCTGGCGCGTGATGCAGACGGCAAAGTCTTGCCCGCGCCCTTGCTCGGTATGGGTCAAGCCCTGCCTTTGACCCTGACGTTGAAAAAACCCGATGGGGAAGTGGTGTCCACCCAACTGGTGCGCCCCCACAGCCAAGGTAAAGCCTATTACCAACAAGCCATCGACCTTCCCGCCAGTGCGCCCACAGGCCGGTGGTTATTGGAAGCGCGGGTCGATCCCGCCTCGCGCCAAGCGGATGCCAGTTGGGGCTTTCAGGTGGAAGAGTTTTTGCCCGAGCGCATGAAAATGGATTTCAAGTCCGATGCCAAAACCCTCACCGGCCCGGCATCGTGGGACATTCATGTCACGGGCAGCTATCTTTATGGCGCACCGGCGGCGGGAAACGCCTTGCAAATCACGCAGTCCAGCGAGCGCCAGCGGTTTGCGTTGCCTCAGCAATGGCCGGGTTTTGTATTTGGCGACTTTGCCGATGACACCGCCCGCCAGCGCCGCGATTTGGAAGAGCAAACGCTGGATGAGCGTGGCGAGGCCCATGTCAACGTCCCAGTTGATGTGCAAGAACGCCGCTCGCCCATGAAATTACGTGCCAGTTTCAGCCTGCTGGAGTCGGGCGGTCGTCCTGTGGTACGTTCATTAGAGCGTACTTGGTGGCCCGCCGATGCCTTGATCGGCGTGCGCCCCTTGTTTGAACGGGATGTGGCCCAAGAAAACCAACTCGCTGGGTTTGAGCTGATTCGTGTCAATGCCCAAGGCCAAGCCCTCCCC
>DLPA01000179.1:9044-9615 GCA_002479815.1 bacterium UBA7470
TTGCCATCACCGATAAGCGTCTGTCTTTGTCGCTCCCTGTCAGCTATGGCCGTTATCGCATCGAGGTCGATGACCCAGACACCAAGCAAACGCTGCGCTATCGCTTTTATGCAGGCTGGGGCGCACAAGATGCCGAAGCAATGGGCAATCGCCCTGACCGCGTGGGCATGAAGCTTGAAGGTGCGCCCTACCGCGCGGGCGATAAAGCCAAACTGACGATGACCTCCCCTCACGATGGAGAGGCACTGATTACGGTGGAAGGCGACCGCGTGCTGTACCAAAAACGCACCAAAGTGCGGGCTGGGGATTCTGCAATTGAAATCCCGATTGACAGCAGTTGGAATCGACACGATCTGTACATCACCGCCGCCGTGTTCCGACCGGGCAGTGCGGGCGACCGCATCACCCCGGCGCGTGCTTTGGGCTTGGTGCATCTGCCCTTGGCGCGTGGCGATAGGCAGATCAAGGTGGCCCTAGAAGCACCCGCCAAAGCCGTCCCCGAGCGTCAAGTGCCCGTCAAAATCAAATTGACCGATGCACAGGGGCAGGCCTTCAAAGGTGGCACAGCCAC
>DLPA01000068.1 GCA_002479815.1 bacterium UBA7470
ACGATGGGCAGGAAGTAGTCGATGAAGCCTTCGTCGCCGGGGTTCACACCACGGCTCCATTGGATTTCGTCCGCACGTTTGAACGTGTTGTTGATACGACGAACCATGGTGGGCACGGAGTCGTAAGCGTACAGCGATTGGTCGGGGTACATGGTTTCGCTGGTGTTGCCATCCGCAGCGACTTGCCAGCCAGACAGATAGACGGCTTCCAAGCCTGCTTTGGCTTGCTGCATGGCTTGACCTGCGGTGATCGCGCCGAAGGCGTTGACGTAGCCTTTTTTCGCGCCGCCGTTGACTTTGTCCCACAGCACTTTGGCACCGCGCTGGGCCAAGGTGTACTCAGGTTGCAGGCTGCCGCGCAGACGCACCACGTCAGCGGCGCTGTAACCACGCTTGACGAGTGCCCAACGTGGGTTTTCCGCCCAGTCTTTTTCCAAAGCGGCGATTTGTTGTTCGCGGGTGAGTTGAGTCATGAACGTACTCCAAGGGTTAAAAAGAAAACTAAACAACTCAAAAACCGTGGTTTTTGAGGATCACTGCATTGCAGTGCAACATGGTGTTACTTTAAGTCTTATAGAAGACATTTGTTTGCTCTTTTGTCATATATAAGACTAAAAATTTACAGTTTATAATCAACATTATATTTACATCATTTCTCAATAAGAAATTTTATTCATGCAAGTGTCAGAAAATTATCAGTTTCGAGCGTGGGTAAATTTCACATTGAAAAATTAAAATTGCATGATGCAAAATAGTGTCCATGCAAAACCCTTCTTTTTCGATCATGGATGCGCGCTTTTGGTGGGCGTGTGCGTGTTTGGCTGCCAGCATGACCCTCGTAGGCAGTTATGTGGCCTTGTCCAAGCCTTTGCTGGCGGTGTTTCCTGTGTTTTTGTTGGCGTGGCTGCGCTTTGGTATTGGCGCGGTTGCGATGTCGGGTTGGGTGCGAAAACCCATGAACGAACCGCTTTTGAGTCGCCACACCAAGGGTTTGCTGTTCTTAGAGTCCTTGCTGGGCAATTTTTTATTTTCGGTGTTCATGCTGTACGGCATGAAGCTCACCACTGCGGTATCGGCAGGCATCATCATGGCCTTGATTCCCGCTGTGGTGGCCTTGCTGAGTGCGGTGTTTCTGCGTGAACGCATCAGCCGTCAAACCCTGCTGGGGATTGCACTGGCAGTGCTGGGGATTGCCTTATATGCACTGTCAAAAAATGAGCTTTTGACGCAATCAAATCAAGATTCAGAAAGTCGTTCTTTTGAGTATTGGTTAGGCAATGGGCTGATTTTTTGTGCTGTGGTCTGCGAAGCGGCCTATGCCGTGATTGGCAAACGCTTAACGGGCACCATTGGCCCCAAACGCATCGCCTCGCTCATCAACCTGTGGGGCTTTGCACTGAGCACGCCTTTGGGGATATGGCTGGCGCTGTCGTTTGACTTTGGCGCAGTGCCCGTCAAGGTGTGGGCACTGCTGGCGTTTTACGCGCTGGCGGCGAGTGTCTGGACGGTGTGGCTGTGGATGACGGGGCTGAAGCACGTCCCCGCCAGTCAAGCGGGGGTGTTCACGGTGATGCTGCCTTTGAGTACGGCCCTGACAGGGGTGTGGGTGTTGGGCGAGTCTTTGGAGGGGCTACAAATCGTGGCATTTGCACTGGCTTTGTGTGGCGTGGTGCTCTCTACCATGCAGCAGCGTTCTGCACCGCCATCGTCCACATCGTCACAGACACCATAGACCCGTGGGCTGTGTCAGACCGCGCCACAAGGCCCAGCCTGAAGTCGCCATCAGCGCCACGCCTGCCAAGCGTATGCCCCAACCGCCCGAGGCATCGGCCCGCACGCGCAGCAAGAGCCAAGGCCCTAGGCTCATGGTGACGACTGTGCCCAAGGCGAAGGCCGCCATGATGGCCGCGCCATTGAACACATCGGCGGACAAGGAGGCCACCAGCACAGCCGAGTACAGCAGGCCACAAGGCATCAAGGCCCAACCCAAGCCCAACAGGACAGGCGCGCGTGGCCCTAATCGGGTCATCACAGGTTTGGCTTTGCGCCAGACTTGTTGGCCCCACCCGTCGATCCACGCGGGCTGGCGTGCCCACAGCAGCAGCCATGCGCCCAGCACCAGCGCAGCGACGTGCATCATGATCCAAAGGGGGCGTATGGCGGCGGTGTGCTCGCCCATCCACGCCATGCCTTGCACCGATCCGGCGGCAAACGCACCCAAGACGGCATAGCCCAGCACGCGGCTGAGTTGAAAGCGCCATAAAGCGGTGTTGGCAGAGGCTGAAGACGAAGCGCCTTCACTGGCGACTTTGGCAATGCCCGCACAGGCCGCGCCGCACATGAGCACGCAATGCGGGCCTCCGACGATGCCCATCACCAAGGCAGACAGCCACAGAGAGGTTTGCATGGCTCAAACCCTCCACGCGGTCGCCCTGTGTGGGCCGAGGTGAACGAGGTCAGATGATTTTGGAAAAGCGGGCGCGGTCTTGGTCAACTTGCAGATACCGATCAAAGGTCATGGCGATGGCGCGAACCAAATACCAGCCGGTCGGGGTGACTTGGATGGCGCTGTCGGAGAGTTTGACTAAGCCATGTGGCACCAATTTGGCCAAGGTGTGCAATTCGCGGGCGAAGTATGACCGGAAATCCACCAAATGACCCAGTTCGATGGATTCAAACAGCACTTCACCTTGACACATCAAGGCCATGATGACACTGCGGCGCAGCAAATCATCTCGCGTGACAGCCACGCCGCGCACCACAGGCAAACGACCTTGGTCGAGTGCATCGTAATACGCCTCTAGGGTTTTGGCATTTTGACTGTACGTTGCACCGATGCGTCCGATCGCGGACACGCCCAGCGCAATCAAGTCGCAATCGGGCTGGGTGCTATAGCCTTGGAAGTTGCGATGCAAGCGCCCTTGTCGCTTGGCAACAGCCAAGGCATCGTTGGGCAAGGCAAAGTGATCCATGCCGACATACACGTAGCCGCTGCCAATCAAGGCATCCAAAGAGGCCGATAACATGGTCAGTTTGTCAGCCCCGCTGGGCAACTCAGCACTGACAATGCGCCGCTGCGGTTTGAAGCGCGTCGGTAAATGAGCGTAGGCGTACAAAGCGATACGGTCGGGGCGCAAGGCGTTGATTTGGGCCAGTGTACGGTTGAAAGATTCGGGGGTTTGCATGGGCAAGCCATAAATCAAATCCACATTCAAGGACTCAAAGCCAATGTCACGCGCTGCGTTGACCAAGGCAAAGACTTGTGCAGCAGGTTGCACTCGATGCACCGCTTTTTGCACCGCAGGATCAACGTCTTG
>DLPA01000110.1:0-400 GCA_002479815.1 bacterium UBA7470
GCACCTCATGTGGTGCGTTTGCTGGCCGGGCCAGACCATCGGGTGTTGCTGCCCGCCTCGGCCTTATTAGGTGCTGCATTGGTCTTGTTGGCAGATGCCGCAGCGCGGACGTTGGCCCAACCTGCCGAGTTGCCTTTGGGGGTCTTGACAGCCTTGTTGGGTGGGCCGTTCTTTTTGGTCTTGCTGCGTGCCAGCGGAGGACGGGCATGGCGTTGACGTATCAAGATGTGCAAGTTCACGCCAACGGTCGTTGCTTGTTGGATGCAATGAGTGGGCGCTTACAAGTCGGGCAATTGACTGCCATTGTGGGGCCGAACGGTGCGGGTAAATCTACTTTTTTGAGTGTGCTGTGCGGCGCACGTTCACCCCAGCAAGGGGCAGTGTCTTTGGACGACTGTCT
>DLPA01000110.1:572-5306 GCA_002479815.1 bacterium UBA7470
TCAAGAAGACGACATCGTGTCACACGCCTTGCAGTTGGCGGGCATGGCGAACATGGCCCAGCGGGGCATCCACAGTTTGAGCGGTGGCGAGCGTGCCCGAGCGCACTTTGCGCGTGCGCTGGCCCAAGTGTGGGAAGCCCCCGCTGAAGGCAGCCGCTGGTTGTTTTTGGACGAACCCACCGCCGCACTGGACTTGCGCCACCAAACCGAGCTGTTGCAATGCGCCCGCGATTGGGCACAGCAGCAAGGCGTGGGCGTGGTGGCCGTGGTTCACGATCTGAACTTGGCCTTGCGCTACGCCGACCGTGTGCTGGTGCTGCACCAAGGCCGCTGCGTCGCTGATGGCCCACCGGCTGAGGTGCTGCATCCGACCTTATTGGCCGATGTGTGGGGCGTTGCATCGTGGCTGACCCACACCCCCAACGGAGAACCGCGTTTGCTGTGGTTCTAGTGCCTTCGTGTTCTCGTGTTGTGATTTCTATCCAAAAGGAGCTGTGTGATGTCCACCACCCTGTCCGCATCCTCTGCCACATCTTCATCTTCTGAGGTTGACCTTGAGCGTTTGCAGCGCAAGGCAATGCTGTTGGAAGAGCACCGTGTGTTGGTGCAACATCTGGCGCACCTGCAAACCCGCATGAGCGAATTGGTTCAGCGCCATCGGCAACAAGTGCGCCATTGGCAAGATGTGTTGATGCGTCAAACCATTCGTTTGTTGCTGGAGCGTACCCGTACCGATTGGCATTTGCTGGATGCACAGCCGCCCCTGTCAGACCCGCCCGACGCAGACTCCCCGTTGACCGCTGAAGCGGCTCAAGCCACCCAAGCCATCATTTGCCAAACAGGTTGTGTCATGGATGAGCTGCATTGGCGCAATGGCGAGCGATGTCGCCTCACAGGACAAACCTGCTTGTTGGTAGCTGCCACATCTGCTGCTGACGCTTCTGATGATGGATGCACATCAAAACACATTTCAAAACACACTGAAAGTTAATGCGAATTTTTCTTATTTGTATGTTTTGATTCATTTGACTTTGGTCTGCTTGGTTTTCTTCTGTTTCTTTTTGATTGGTTGGACATACTCATGAACATTCGTCCTTTGCTGTGTGGTGTCGTGTTGGGGGCGTGGCCCTTGGTGTTTTCTGTGGCGGCCCAAGCCCAAACGCAAGCGGCTGCACCTGCTGCACCCGTTGCAGCGGCTGCTTCAGTGGCGGTGTCCCATGCGGCGGTGGCCCAGCAGTACGCCACCTTGGTTCATGCGGTCTATGAAGACAATTTGACGCAAGTGCGTGCCTTGGCTGCGGCGGTGGAGGGCTTTTTAGCCAGCCCGTCGGTACAGACCCAAGAGGCCGCGCAGCAAGCATGGCGGGCGGCGCGTGAGGTGTATGGGCAAACCGAGGCATTTCGGTTTTACGGTGGCCCCATCGACCACGCACAGGGGCCAGAAGGGCGCATGAATGCGTGGCCCATGGACGAGTCCTTCGTCGATGCGGTCAAAGGCAAACCCAATAGTGGGTTGGTGAACAACAAAAAATTTGTCATCAACCGCAAAAACCTGATCGCCCAAAATGAGCGCGGTGGCGAAGAAAACATCGCCACAGGATGGCACGCGATTGAATTCTTTTTGTGGGGCCAAGATTTCAATGACAACGGCCCCGGGCAGCGCAGTTTTGAAGATTTTGTCGATGGCAAAGCACCGAATGCCGACCGTCGTCGCCAATACCTGAAAACGGTGATGGACTTGTTGGTGGACGATTCGGCCAGTTTGGTGCAAGCGTGGGCACCTCAGGCCAAGAATTACCGTGCCAAATTTGAAAAAGGGGGCAAAGAATCGGTGCGACAGATGCTGGTCGGGCTGGGGTCTTTGTCGCGTGGAGAGCTGGCCGGGGAGCGGCTGGAAGTGGCTTTGAACAGCCAAGACCAAGAGGATGAGCATTCTTGCTTTTCAGACAACACCCATCGGGATGCAGTGACCAATGCGCTGGGCATTCAAAACGTCTGGCTGGGCACTTACAAACGGGTGGATGGTCGTGTGGTGACTGGCCCGTCATTGAAAGACTTGGTGGCTGCCAGCGATGCGGCTTTGGCCGATAAAACCACCCAACAAATCGCCGCGTCAGTGGCGGCGGCACAAGACATACAAGCGCCCTTTGACCGTGAAATTTTGGGCGACAAAAACGCTCCCGGTCGCCAACGCATACAAAAAACCATCCACAGCTTGACGCAGCAGAGCAAAGACTTGGTGGCTTCCGCAGCAGCAGTGGGCATTAAAAAATTGACCTTGGCGCAACCTTAAAGCTGGAGTTTTTCTTCATCAAAATCGACTATGGCGCTTTATTGAAAGGCGCTGAATGCTATGAACATCAAGACTCAATGCTCCTCACCAGCCAACGCCAGCTTGGGGTGGATGCGCCCACTGGTGCGTGTGGGCAGCCTAGGCAGTCTGAGCAGCGTGCTGTGTGTTTGGCCCTTGTTGCTCAATGCCGACCACCACACCCCACCGATAGCGCCTGAAGCCACAGGTGGAGCCACGACAGTCTGGGCGGATGGCAAGCATGCGTTTTCGTTTCCAGCCGCCAACCTCAGCGACGAGGAGCGCACGCGCTTTGTGATTGGTAACTCGTTTTTTAAGCGCAATTGGGTACAAGCGCCCGCCTCGACCAAGGTCAGGGACGGTCTTGGCCCGCATTTCATCGCCCGCTCTTGTGGGGGCTGTCATGTGCTGGATGGGCGGGGTCGTCCGCCTGAGATACGCAATCGCTTAGGTCATCACGATCAACCCACCGAGATGTTGATCCGTTTGTCCGTGCCCGGCACGCCTGATCCTCACCAAGGCGTGCGCCCTGAGCCGACGTATGGCGACCAATTCAACAACGCGGCGATTGAAGGCGTGCAGCCCGAGGGGCAGGTTCACATCCGCCATCGCGCCATCCAAGGGCGCTTTGCAGATGGCACGCCCTACGTGTTGCAACAACCCCACTACCGCTTGCAAGGCTTGGCCTACGGGCCTATGCGTCGGGATGTGATGCTCAGTCCACGGACAGCGCCACAACTGATGGGCATTGGTTTGTTGGAGCTGATTCCTGAAGCCGCCATTCGCGCCAACCAGCAAGCCCAAGCCGCTCAAGCCGGCCCCATCAAAGGCCAAATCAATTGGGTGTGGGATGCGCCTACGCAGCGCATGGTATTGGGGCGTTTTGGATGGAAGGCCAACACCGGCAGCATCGCGCACCAATCGGCAGGTGCGTTTCGGGGGGACATGGGCATCACCTCGGTCTGGGCACCTGAAGAAGCCTGCACCTCCGCGCAAAAAGACTGCTTGTCTGCCCCACGCGGTGGGCATGGAGACGCGCACGAAATCGACCAAACGACCCTAGAAGACGTGGTGTTCTACCAAGCCACTTTGGCCCCCGTCGCTCGCCGTGGGGTGGATGACCCACAGGTCAAGCACGGGCAACGCCTGTTTCATCAGGCCCAATGCGCGGTGTGTCACCACCCCAACTACACCACTGCCGCTGCGCCGTGGGCTGCACAATTTCCACGGCTGACCAGTCCAGCCTTGGTCGGGCAAGCCATTTGGCCTTACACCGATGGCCTGCTGCACGACATGGGGCCAGCCTTGGCCGATGGTCGTCCTGACTTTGCCGCCTCGGGTCGCCAGTGGAAAACCCCGCCGCTGTGGGGCGTGGGTCTCATCTCTGCCGTCAACGGTCATCAACGCCTGTTGCACGATGGTCGTGCCCGTGGCGTGCTAGAGGCCGTGCTGTGGCATGGAGGTGAAGCCGAGGCAGCCAAACAACAGGTCTTGAAGATGAACCACACCGAGCGCAAGGCGCTGGTGCATTTTGTGGAAAGCCTGTGATGGTGATGCCGCCGCAGCGATGGTGGCAGTGCCGTTTTACTCGCCGTCGGACGCGGTGCGTGGCCTCGTGCGCCACCACACGCCCGCCTTGGCGCAGGCGTTTGAACAGCAAGCGCAAGACTTTGCCACCCAAGTCAGCGCCGCGTGTGCGTCATCGTCATCGCCTTCAAGCACCGCTTTGCTAGCGCCTTGGCAGGCCACACGGTGACGCAACGCCACGCCTGTGATTTGCGCTTGGATCATCATTGGGTATGCTCATGAAATTTGACAGTTTTATGCCTACCAGCGATCAGCATCACATCCAGCCCGTCGGTTTTTGGACCGCATTTGGGTTTTGGCTCAAACTCGGGTTCATCAGCTTTGGTGGCCCCGCCGGACAGATTGCCGTCATGCACGAAGAATTGGTGGTGCGGCGGCGTTGGGTGTCTGAAGGGCGGTTTTTGCACGCGCTGAACTACTGCATGATGCTCCCCGGCCCAGAGGCACAGCAATTAGCCACCTATCTGGGCTGGTTGATGCACCGCAGTTGGGGCGGCGTGGTCGCTGGCGGCTTGTTTGTGCTGCCTTCCTTGCTGTTGTTGCTGGTGCTGTCTTATCTGTACATGGCCTTTGGGCAGATGGCTTGGATGGTGGGCATACTGGCGGGCATCAAGCCCGCCGTGGTCGCCATCGTCGCGCATGCCGTCTTTCGCATCGGCTCGCGGGTGCTCAAGCAGCCTTGGCTGTGGGGCGTGGCTGTGGCTTCGTGGGTGGCGGTGGCGTGGGGGCAAGTGGCTTTTCCGTGGGTGATTTTGCTAGCGGCCTTGGTCGGTTGGGGCATGGGGCGACACTCGCCAAACAGCGTCTCAGCACCAGCGCACGCTGCCGTATCGTCA
>DLPA01000110.1:5503-6083 GCA_002479815.1 bacterium UBA7470
TTCACCAAAGCGGCGCTGTTGACCTTTGGCGGCGCTTACGCCGTGCTGCCTTATGTGCATGAGGCCGCCGTCACGCATTTTTCGTGGTTGAGCACCGCGCAGATGATGGACGGTTTGGCCTTGGGCGAAAGCACCCCCGGCCCACTCATCATGGTCGTCGCCTTTGTGGGCTTTGTCGGAGGCTATGGGCACGCCTTTTGGGGGGCCGATGCGGTGCTGCTGGCGGGCGTTGCTGCGGCATGCGTGGCAACGTGGTTCACGTTTCTGCCGTCCTTCTTGTTCATTTTGGCGGGCGGCCCCTTGGTCGAGTCCACCCGAGGTCAAGTTCATCTGGACGGCCCCTTGACCGCCATCACCGCTGCGGTGGTGGGCGTGATGCTGAATCTGGCCTTGTTTTTTGCCCAGCAAGTGCTGTGGTCATCTGACACCGCCACATGGAACGGGAGCGCCATCTTGCTGACGCTGGGCGCAGGCGTGGCCTTGTGGCGCTTCAAACGCTCGGTGCTGGAAGTCATTGCCGCCTGTGCCGTGCTGGGGCTGCTGGCGCATATGGCCTAAAAAAAGCATAGTAAAAAATGTG
>DLPA01000076.1:0-2149 GCA_002479815.1 bacterium UBA7470
ACGTTGTAGTCCACCACGCGTTTGACAGCGACCAAAACTTTCATGGCAAAAGCTCCAATTTTTAGAATTAAACAGATTGACGTTTACGTAAACGTAACATTGTAGTTAGCAAACCGACATTTTGATAGAACGACCGTGCTTTTCTAGGGTAGTCCCTAGGAAAAACTCAGGCCGGATGGCGCAATACCACCTCTTGCGGTGAATGCACCAACACCACACCAGCAGCCCGCAAGGCTCCCAAAGCCGCGATGTTGACACGCGAACGCGTCAGCGATTGGCCATTGACGGGGTCTTCCATCCAAAAACTCAGGTTGAATCGTAAACCTTGGGGCGCCACCTCACCCAGCAACGCCTGAGGCACGGGCTGGGGCAGCACCCATTCCACACCCAAGGCGGCTTGAACCAGCACCTCTTGCACGCGCTCAACATCACTTTCAAGACCGACCCAAAACGTACAGGTCTGAAGCAAATGACGACTTTCTAATGACAAGTTTTCCACGCGCTGGGTCAGCAACAGCTCGTTGGGCACCACCGATTCGCTGCCGTTGCTGGCACGCACCAAGGTGTAACGGGTTTTGATATCGGTCACACGGCCTTCAAAGCCATCCACACGCACAAAGTCGCCAATGCGCAGCGAACGCTCTAACAAGATGACAAAACCACTCACATAGTTAGCAGCCAGCTTTTGCAAGCCAAAACCAATACCCACCCCCAAAGCGCCACCCAACACCGACAGAGCGGTGAGGTCAAACCCCAGCGAGGACAACGCAAACAAAGTACCAATGACCAGCAGCAACACGCGCAGCGCATTGGCCGCCACTTTTCGCATGGACAAATCTTCAAAGGCTCGGTTGAGCACACGTTGCTCGAGCGTGGCAGACAGCCACAGCGCCAGCACCAGCACCAAGCTGGAGGTGAACACCACCTCCAGCACATGCGTCACGCTCACATGGGTCTTGCCCAAGGTGAGCTGTAAGCCGTCGAACTCCTCCATCATCGGGCCCCACAAACCCGTGACCCACAACACCGCCAAGCCCCAAGCCAGCCAAGACACGCCTTGCTCCAAGATGCGCGCCCAACGTGCATGCGGAAACACAGCCGCCAACACGCGGGCGATCAAGCGAATCAGCACCAACGAGACCAGCACCGGCAAGGCCACCTTGAGCACCGACACACGCTGTGTCTTGATAAGCACCAGTTTGAGCCCATAGGTCAACACCAATGCCAAGGTGGGGAACAACACGCCATCGATCCAACGACGGCCAAACAAAATGGACGCACGTGCGGTCGACTGTCGCCCCAAAGCCCAGCTCACGCCACCCGCCACAACCAAGCACAAGGCCAAGCCAGCAAGCTCTAAGGCAATCGCTGGACTCTGCAAGTCCAGCAACAACTCTTGCAATTCATTCATGGATTAAATATCGGCTAACACGCGCACATGCGCTTCGACGCTGCGACTCAGCGCGCTCAAATCGTACCCGCCTTCGAGGCAAGACACGATGCGCCCGTTCGCATGGCGTGCAGCGATGTCGCGCAAGCGGTGGGTGATCCACGCATAGTCTTGCTCGACCAAGCCCATTTGACCCATATCATCTTCGCGGTGCGCATCAAAACCAGCACTGATGAAGATCATCTCGGGTTTGAACTCTTCTAAACGCGGTATCCAGTGCATTTCAATCAACTCTCGCACTTCCATGCCTTTGGTATACGCCGGCACAGGAATATTCACCATATTGGCCGCTGGGTTGTCGGTGCCACTGTGGGGGTAAAACGGGTGTTGAAAAAAGCTGACCATCAACACACGCTCGTCGCCGCTCAAGATGTCTTCGGTCCCGTTGCCGTGATGCACATCAAAGTCCACCACCGCCACGCGTTTCAAGCCATGACGCTCCAACGCGTATTTGGCCGCGATGGCGATGTTGTTGAAAAAACAAAAACCCCCTGCTTTCGCACGCTCTGCATGGTGACCGGGCGGGCGAATGGCGCAAAACGCATTGTTTAACTCGCCCGCAATCACCGCATCGGTGGCCGCAATGGCAGCCCCCGCAGAAGCCAACGCGGCTTTCCATGTGTAGCAGTTGATATGGGTATCCGCATCCAAGTGGCCGTAAGCGGGGCCGCCTGCGGCCATGTCTTCCACCAACTGATC
>DLPA01000076.1:2240-3115 GCA_002479815.1 bacterium UBA7470
GCTTCAGGCGCCTCCATCGACGTCAGGCCTAAATCGACACCGCTGATGAGCAATCGGTCTTGAATGGCGCTGAGCCGCTCAGGGCATTCGGGGTGACCTTCACCCATCTCGTGTTTCATACACAGAGGGTGCGTGTAATAGCCTGTTTTACTCATCGCATGTCTGCCTCAATCTTCTTGAAGTCAGCTTACCATGTGGGCCTTGCTTTTTCCCTTGCAAATCCTGCGTGAAAACACATACAGCCCCGTTTTATATGGCTTTGCAGCCAACTCTTGCGTTACGTCAAATCACTGCCGCGTTGTTGCTAATGGCCACATTTGTGGGCAGTGCACACGCCAAGCCGCACGCTAAAGCACACAAATCTTCATCACACAAAGCGGCTGCACACAAGGCAAGTACGCACGGGACGGCCTACGGGAAAACCACAGCGACCATCGCACTGGCTGACGAGCTGGCCCAGCAATACGACTTACCCAAGGCATGGGTGCGCGAACAAATCAGCCAAGCACAACACCTCAAAGGCATCCCCAAGATGGTCATGCCTCCTTCTGTACCCACCGCCAAAAACTGGCGCGCTTACCGCGAGCGCTTCATCGAAAGCCGTCGCATCGAAGCGGGCACCCAGTTTTGGCAAACCTACCAAAGCGCCCTCACCCGTGCCGAACAAGCCTATGGCGTGCCCGCCGAAATGGTGGTGGGCATCATCGGTGTCGAAACCTTTTACGGCCAAAACATGGGCAACTACCGTGTGCTGGATGCGTTGACCACCCTCACCCTCAACTTCCCTGCGGCGCACCCACGCGCAGCCGAGCGCCAAGCTTTTTTCAAATCAGAGTTGGGCCACTTTTTGGTACAAGCACACCGCCAAGGCAATG
>DLPA01000076.1:3270-5571 GCA_002479815.1 bacterium UBA7470
GCCAATTACTTCAAAGCCTTTGGCTGGCAAACCGGTATGCCCACGCATTACCCCGTCAGCTTTGATGAAACCCATCTAGATAAGCCGGCTCTGCTCGCCCCCGACATCTTGCCCTCGTTCAGCGTAAGTAACTTCACCGCCAAAGGCGCGGTGCTGGACGAGCAAGCGCAAAAACACAACGGCCCTCTGGCATTGGTGGAGTTGTTCAACGGCGACGAGGCCCCCAGCTACGTGGCGGGGACTGACAATTTTTATGTCGTCACCCGTTACAACTGGAGCAGTTATTACGCACTGGCAGTCATTGAGTTGGGGCAGGCGATCAAAGTCAATCGCGCCTTGAATTCGGTGCAGTCCATTGCGCAGTAGTCCAACCACGCCTCATGTGAGGTCTGTCAGAGACCGTCAGTCTTTGGGCAGTTGACGCGGGGGGTGAATTTCTCTCACCACCGCATCTTCAATCACATCCGATGAGTCGCGGGAACGCTCAGCGTGACCCTGCGCTTCATGCCACTGTCCGTCACCGGTGCGAGACCAACTAGACCAAGTGGTGCCCTGCCCCCCTTGCATGCCATTTCGCATACCTTTGCGCATGGCTTGGATTTGTTGCCACATCATCAGCACCTGTGGCTTTTGCCCCGTCACCAACCAACGCAGACTGGCAAAAGTCGCATACAAGGCCAACCAACATAAGACGCCAGCAGCAAACAAAACCGCGAACGCCATGCCCACGAGTGCGAAGATCAAACGAGTGAAAAATGCCATGTGAAAAGAAACCAATCAGGCGCCTCGGCGCTTTTGCACGGCGTGCGCCAGTGCCTCCAGCACGGGCACCGTTTGATCAAAGCTGATGCAAGCATCGGTGATTGAAACGCCGTATTGCAGCGGCCGACCCGGCTTTTGATCCTGTCGCCCTTCGTGCAAATGGCTTTCAATCATCAAACCCATGATGCGCTTGTCGCCCGATGCCACTTGGGTGGCCACATCTCGTGACACCTCAATTTGCTTCTGATGTTGCTTGCTGCTGTTGGCATGCGACACATCCACCATCACTTGAGGCGTGAGGCCAGAGGCTTCAAGCGCCTGGCAGGCAGCGTCCACATCGGCTGCCGAATAATTGGGCGCTTTGCCGCCACGCAAAATGATGTGAACGTCTTGGTTACCACGCGTCTCAAAGATCGCTGCTTGCCCCATCTTGGTCATGCCCATGAAGGCGTGCGAGGCTTTGGAAGCCAGCACCGCATCCGCGGCCACTTTGACGCCGCCATCGGTGCCATTCTTAAACCCAACCGGACACGACAAGCCGCTGGCCAACTGTCGGTGGCTTTGGCTCTCGGTCGTACGCGCGCCAATCGCCCCCCACGTGACGAGATCACTGATGAACTGAGGGCTCAACAGGTCGAGAAACTCGGTCGCCACCGGCAAGCCTGTGTCCAATACATCGAGCAACAGTTTGCGCGCCATCTCCAACCCTGCATTCATTGCAAAGCTGCCATCGAGATGCGGGTCATTGATGTAGCCCTTCCAGCCCACGGTGGTGCGTGGCTTCTCGAAATAGACGCGCATCACGATGATGAGGTCTTTGGCATGCTTGTCAGCCTCCACCTTCAAGCGCCGTGCGTAGTCCATGGCTTGGTCATGGTCGTGGATAGAGCATGGCCCGACCACCACCACCAAGCGATCATCCTTGCCCTGCAACACATCTGAGATGGCCTGACGCGACGCCTCCACCAGCGCCAGGTGTGCGGGCGTTGCTGGCAGCAACTCCTCCAGCAACGCTGGGGTCATGAGGGGGCGCACCAGCGCAATGCGGGTGTCATCAATGCGGGTTTTGTCTTGGGTTGAAAGCATGGTGGATCTTTAAGCAATTGGCTCAAGTGTAAAGAACAGCACAGGTCTACTTCTCTCGCACGTCTTGCGCCAACGCCCACTGCACGCACTCCCGCACCACCTCACTCGGGTGCGTGAGGTGTGCTTGCAATGCATCACGCAAGGCCACATCATCGGCTTGGCGCAGTGCATTGCCAGCAGCCACGGCCAAGTTGCGCAGCCAACGCACATGGCCGATGCGACGTATGGGGCTGCCTTCGGTGTAGCGCAGAAATTCATCTTCGCGCCATGCCAACAACCGCCCAATGTCTTGGCCCACCAAACCGGCACGCACATCGAAGTCGGGCAAGGTCGAAGTTTGCGCAAACTTGTTCCACGGACAAATCAACTGGCAGTCGTCACAACCGTAGATGTGGTTACCCATCAGCGGGCGCAACGCTTCGTCGATCGGGCCGTCGTGCTCAATCGTCAAAT
>DLPA01000076.1:5621-5946 GCA_002479815.1 bacterium UBA7470
ATCGTCAAATACGAAATGCAGCGACGCGCATCCACCAAGCCCGGTGCGACGATGGCCTGCGTGGGGCACACATCAATGCATGCGGTGCATTGACCACAGTGCGCAGCAGTGGGCTCGGAAGCGGGCAACGCCACATTGAGGAAAATCTCACCCAAGAAAAACATCGAACCCGCTTCGCGGTTGAGCACCAGCGTGTGCTTGCCACGCCAACCTTGACCGCTGCGTGTGGCCAGTTCGGCCTCGAGCACGGGGGCCGAATCGGTGAAGGCGCGGTATTCAAAGCCTTCGTGTTTCAGGGCATCTGCCAAGAGCGCATCGATTTGCT
>DLPA01000143.1:0-12812 GCA_002479815.1 bacterium UBA7470
AAAAAAGCCAAGCCCAAGAGCAAAGTTATTATTTTTGATGCCAACGATGATGTGCAATCGAAAAAAGGCTTGTTCATGAAGGCATGGTCTGAGCACTACAAAAACATCATCGAGTATCGCCCCAAGCACCATGTGGTTGATGTGGATGCTGCCACCAATACCCTGAAATTTGAGTTCAACGACGACTTCAAGGCNNTGGTGGCCAACTACTTCAAGAAGGCCAAGCCCAAGAGCAAGGTCGTCATCTTCGACGCCAACGACGACATCCAGTCCAAGAAGGGCCTGTTCATGAAGGCCTGGGACGAGCACTACAAGGGCCTGATCGAGTACCGCCCCAAGCACAAGGTGACCGAGGTCGACGCCGCCACCAACACGCTGAAGTTCGAGTTCAACGACGACTTCAAGGCCGCCGTCGCTAACGTCGTCCCCAATATGCGCGCGGGCGATATCGCTGTGAAAACCGGCTTGGCCACAGCCAACAAACGGTGGTGTGAAGTCAATTGGCTCACTTTTGAATCGGTCGCTGTCAAAAACGTACACGTGTTGGGCGATGCGTTGCAAATTGCGCCACTCATGCCCAAGTCTGGTCACATGGCCAATCAGCATGGCAAAACCTGCGCAGCGGCTGTCGTGTCGCTCTTGCAAGGTAAAGAGCCACCAGCACTGCCCATTTACGCCAATACCTGCTACAGCTTTGTGACCGACGAAGAGGTGGTGCACGTCGCCAGCGTTCATCGTTACGATGCAGAAAAGAAAACCATGTTGACGGTTCCGGGATCAGGTGGCGTATCCGTGGCTGCCAGTGAATTAGAAGGGCGCTACGCTCATGCGTGGGCACGAAACATCTGGGCAGATACCTTAGCTTGAGATTGACGATCTGAAAAAGCCGCCCGTGCGCCTAAGCATATGGCGGCTTTTTTTGCTGTTCAAATATCAGTATGTACGCAACTAATTGTGAGTTTCTCATTCAGTAAAAATGCCGAGATCGACCATGAAAATCCCCACTTTTTTTTCTTATCGTTGCCGCGCTGTCGTCTGGGCGTTGTTGTGCTGGACGGCGGCTTGGAGCACAAGCGCATGGGCGCAAGCCGATGACGCCCGGGCAAAAAAAATTGCGGGAGGCTCGTGCTTTTTATGTCATGGCGCACAAGGCGAATCCACCAGTGAAGTGTTCCCTCGCCTTGCTGGACAGCACGCAGAGTATGTCGCCAAGCAGTTACAAGCATTTAAATCGGGCACCCGTAAAAGCACCGCCATGGCTGAAATGGTCGCCAAGCTGAGCCCAGATGAAATGCTGGCACTCGGCAAATACTACGAAAAAATGACTCTGCCCAAAGAGGAGCCCAAAGACCCGCAGCTTGCTGGCATGGGGGCCTACATTTATCACAACGGCAATAAATTCAGCGGTGTGCCCGCCTGTGTTTCTTGTCATGGTGTGACCGCAGAAGGTGCTGCGCATTTGCCACGCTTGGGTCGTCAGTTCGCTTCGTATATTGAACATCAATTAAAAATGTTCAATAAACGCGAGCGCAACAACGACAACGCTGTGATGCACGTCGTAGCTGAAAAAATGACACCCCTTGAAATGCACGCCGTTGCTGAATATTTGAGCGGCAAGTGAGGCGCCACTTTGTGTTGATTCTTTGTTGATTGTTGTCGCTTTGATGTGCGAGAGTACTTCAATCGCCTGCCACTGGTGATTTGAGTATTTAGAGCTTAGGCCATGCCCTTCAAAGGCATGGCTTTTTTTGTGGCGTCATCTTCTGATTTGTCAGGCCTCAAAAAAGGCCTCTAAAGATGAGGGTAGGGGGCTATCAATCAAAAAGCAAAGCCATCGCAAGGCAGTGGCCTGTCGTTGTACATGAACCGAATCGACAGATTGCACAGCGCACACCAGCGCAGCCCACTGTTTCACCACCATCGGTTTCTTTAATACGGCCAAGCCACGCAACTTGAGACAAGCATCATCCAAAGTTTGCACTGTTGGTGTAGGCAGCGACTTTGGTATGGGGCGCTGCACAACCGACAACACTTGAGCCAGAGCAGCACGCGGGTCACCACCTCCTATCATGATCAGCGCCACGCTGATGACCTCAATCGCTTCGTCCACATCGTTCAGGCTCCATCGCGCATGGGTGGATGAAGAAACGCCCTTCAAATAAGCCTGTGCAAAACGCAACTGACAGTATTCATATAACGTTAGGCGCTGATCGGCTTTCACCAACGCAGCCACTTGCTCTAGGGTGAGGGCTTTGTAGGGGGCAGGCAATTGTGCTGCTCTAACGAGCACATTTTCAAAATCAACAGGATGCTGCTTGGGGCTTAAAGTCCAGACCGTTTCTAAAATGCGATTTGCTTTTTGCACTTCTTTGGTACAAAGCCGCCACGTATGCAGTGCTTCGCTGTCGCCTTGTTTGTCAAAAGGCACAAAGAACGCCAACACCGTCGCCCTCACTTCCCCGGGGGGCAGCCAAGAACTGACATCGACGCGCACAGAAGCAGGGCTTGCGTTTGCAGAAAAAGCGTGCGTCGCTGCTGCCTCCACCGCAGCTTTCACCGCTGCTTCTGGTGCTGGTGATGCAAACGCGCACAGAGGTGCTGCTGTGGCAGCCACGGCAACCAGCGCAGCAGCAGGCATGGATGATCCCTCGACATCAACGCTTTCATCTGCCGCCTGGGGCAAAATTTGGGCAGGCAAGGGTGTCAGAATACGTCCCGTTAGGCGACGGATGCGCTCCTGTAACGGTGGATGCGTTGCCAGCCATGCCCCCCCTTTGTTGGACCAAAACAGCACATGGGACACATACTCAGTATGTGGATGCCGCATCTGTAAACCTTCTTGGTTTTGGGTCATCAGCTTGCGCAAAGCGCCTGCCAATCCATTTGGATAGCGCGTGTATTGTGCTGCATACGCATCGGCCAAAAACTCACGTTGGCGCGACACAGCGGCTTTCAGTAAGCGTCCCGAAAACCATCCGATCCATCCAGCGCCCATCAAGGACAAGCCGACCAAAGCCCATGCACCACGACGGCCTTGAGCGTCCGCAGTCCATAAGCTTTCTCCCATCGCGTACACCATTTGTAATCCAAACACCATGCCAATCAGACGCATATTCAATCGGGTATCGCCCGCTTGTAAATGACCGAATTCGTGTGCGATCACCCCTTGCAGTTCGTCACGAGTCAAACGTTCCAAAGCGCCTTTGGTGACGATGACAGCTGTCTGCTCGTAATCCCAACCCAGTGCGAAAGCGTTGATGATGTCTTCCTGATCCAAAACGAAGGCCCTTGGCACGGGCATCGCGCTGGCAATGGCCATTTCCTGCACGATATTGCGCAGTCGTTGATCTCTTTGGTGCGTCACAACTTCTGCTATTTCCCTCGCGCCCAACCACTGCGCCACGTAAGAGACACCCCCTGAACGCAATTGCCACGACTCCAAGCCCCAGCCACCCAGTACAAAAAACAAGACGATGGCCGTATTCGTTTCAAAAAACAGATGCGGAAAATGCCCCCCAAACAGTCCTATGGTCGTTGCCCACCAAGCCAAGGCCAGCAGGACATTCACCCCAAGCACCGTCATGACCACGTTCAGCGCAAACAGCAGCAACAGCCGCCATGTGGCATTCCGGGCAGCGGCTTGATGATCGTCAAACCGCATCAGAATTGCACACGAGGCGCACGCCGTTCTTCCGCCGACTCAGTTGCTTCCAACATGGGGCGAGTCTGAAAGCCGAACAGTTTTGCAACCGCATTGGCCGGAAACTGCTCCACGCTGTTATTGAAGTCCAGCACGATGTCGTTATAAGACTGACGTGCATAGCCGATGCGGTTTTCTGTCGAATGCAGTGTTTCTGACAACTCTGCCATCCGCTCATCCGCTTTGAGTTCGGGATACGCTTCAGCCACCACCATCAAACGACCCAGCGCCCCATTCAACGTCGCATCTGCCGCCATCCAAGCAGCCCCCGAACCCGCATCTGTATTTGCATTTGCCTTCCCGCTTTGCAAGCGGCTGGCCGCTGCACTGGCTTGCTGGCGTGCAAGCGTCACCGCCTCAAGCGTTTCCCGCTCGTGCTGCATGTATTGGCGAGCCACCTCCACCAAATTTGGGATCAAGTCGTAGCGCCGTTTGAGCTGTACATCAATTTGAGCAAACGCATTTTGAATTTGATTGCGTTGTCGCACAAAACGGTTGTAGGTCACCGCCACATACAGTCCTAAAGCGATCAATATTCCCAGGACGCTGCCTTCGGCAATAGTCATGATGTTACCTTTGAGAGTTGCAGACTCGAATGAACAAACCCAGCCCAGATGATGCCTTACTTTCCTTCAGCGTGAGAAACCATTTGCAATCTAGAAACTGTATAAATAAACAGTTATGATGTGCTGCTGCCAGACATCTGCAAAGCCCAAATTCAAAAAATCGATGGCATGACGCGGTTAAGATGATTCATCGTCCTATCTCAGGTTTTTCAGCAACCCCTCCGATGTCACCATCATATGCAGGAATCATGATATGAGCCGTATCCCTTTAACCGCCGGTCAAGTGCTGGGCTTATCCCCCGACGATGCGAGCAGCAAAGCCGCCAAAGGGTTGACATCGCCCAACAAGTGGCCTTCGTTAGGGGCGAATGAAGAAGCTGTCTGGGGCGAATGCCAAGGCAGCGGCAGCAAACCCTATCAAACGCAGGTGGATGTATCCAATGGAGGGACGACTTTTAAGTGCTCGTGCCCCAGCCGCAAATTTCCTTGCAAACATGGGCTGGCTTTGCTCCTCTTGCAAGCGCAGGATGCCAGTCGCTTCACCGCCCCACAACCCGCTTGGGTGACAGAGTGGCTCCAGTCTCGTCGTGAGCGTGCCGAGAAAAAAGAAGCCAAGGTCGCTGAGGTCATCGCCGCCAAAGAAGCCCAAGCAGCAGACCCTGTGGGTGCAGCCAAAGCGACTGAAAAAGAACAGAAAAAAGAACAGCAACGCTGGAAACAAATGCAGGCTGGTGCTCAAGAATTGAGCCTATGGCTCAACGACGTGCTGCGCCAAGGACTTGCCAGCTTGTCGGCCCACGATGCCACCTGTGACCAAGCTCAAAACATGGCTGCCCGTATGGTCGATGCCAAAGTACCCGCCCTAGGCCAACGCTTGACGCAAGCCATGGCCCTTGTCGGCCAAAGCAGAAACTGGCCCGAGCAATTGCTGGCCGAATTGGGCAGTTTGCAACTGTTGGTCGATGCCGTGATGCGGATACAAGACCTGCCTGCCAACGTGCAAGCCGAAGTGCGCCAAGCCGCAGGCTGGGCCATCGACAAAGAAACGGTCTTGACTGAGGGTGAGGCCGTCACAGATGTCTGGCAAGTGCTGGGCGTGATGACACTGGAGCGCGACAACAACAGCTATCAGCGATTGCTGGAGCGTCGGGTGTGGATGCGGGGACTGCACAGCCAACGCTTGGCCCTGCTGCTGGATTTTTCCTTTGGCGGCCAAGGCTTTGCACAAACATGGCACACCGAACAAGGCGTTGGAGCCACCCTGCGCTTTTACCCGGGCATCGCTCCTGTGAGAGCCTTGCTTGCCTCCGAGGTGCAAGCCAACACCGCCCCCTCGACGACCTCAAGTCCACCCGCCTCAAGCACTGCTTGGCACGAGTTGGCTGCCCGCATGAGCGCCAATCCGTGGTCATCCTCGTGGCCTTTGCAACTAGAGCAAGCCCGTTTGCTGCCGCCGGATGACAAGCAAAAAGTTTGGCGCATTTGCACCAAGGAAGAACAACTCGTCCCCTTGGCCTTGGCTGAAGCCGACGCTTGGCAATGGCTGGCGCAAACCACAGGCCAAGCCATGACGGTTTTCGGCGAATGGGACGGGCAACGCCTACACCCCTACACCGCATGGTCAGGCGACGCACAGTGGAGCGCCAGCACTTGGGCAGAAAGCAATTAAGGCCATTAACCCACCTCATTTCAACTTCAATTTGAAACAGATCGAGAGAAATCAGTGATCGTCAATGCCGTACTTTCTGCCACCACAGACATCCCTCCATCGGCCAACACCCCTGCGTGGCGTACCTCGGCTGCGGATGCCTCTTTGTTGTTACAAGCTGCCTTGGTGGGCAACAGCCAGCCTTTGCAACTGCCTGGCCATGTCGACCCGAATGATCCTGTCGCACTGCTGCTGCGCCAAGTGCAGCAACAAGCCCTACAAGACCCCAGCAGCGGTAATAGCAGCAACAGCGGCAACCACCTGCTGCGCTTGGCAGGCGCATGGGCATGGTGCAAGCGTGCAGGTCAGATACCACCGTCCAAGCCCAGCGAAGTCCACACGCTCAGTGCCCCGCCGACCGAAGTCCGCCCAGTCACACCCCCTGCATGGGTCAGCTTGCTGCAACAAGCCCTGAGTCTGGACCAACCCCGCCTACACGCCGAAGTGCTGCAAGGCATGAACCAAAAGCAATACCGTGCGCCGACCGAACAGCTCTCCACCCTCTTCAATTTGGGCCGACAAACGACAGTCATACGTCCCTTCATCCAAGCCGTGTTGGGCGAACGTGGGCGCTGGCTCGGCAGTCTCAACCGCGATTGGGCATGGGCACAAGGCGCAGAAGAAAGCGCCGATGTGGAAACCTTGTGGGCGCATGGCAGTTTGGAGCAACGCCTGCAAGTCCTCAGCATCCAACGCACCACCGATCCCAAGGCCGCGCGTGAACGGCTGATGGCCGTCTGGACTTCTCTGCCCGCCAAAGAACGCCACGCCTTGCTCAACACCTTGACGGTGGGCTTGAGTGCAGACGACGAAGGCTTTCTAGACCTGCAACTGCAAAAAGACCGAGGCGCAGAGGTGCGCCGCACCGCTGCCGACTTACTGGCCGCCTTGCCCCACAGCGCTTACGGCCAGCGCATGGCCCAACGACTGGCGGACTTGGTGTACGAAAAGAATATCAAGAATAAGCTTGTCGTAAAGGCGCCTGCCGAACCCCCGGCTGTGACAGATGCCAAAGGTCAGGCCATCGGCACACACCCCACCCACTTGGAGAGCGAAGCCGACCACAAAACCGATTGGCCCGATGCCGAACGCTCGCAGTACGACACCCTAGGCCCACGCGCTTGGCTGCTGTTGCAATTTGTGCGCCGCTCGTCCTTGAGCTGGTGGACGGCCCACACCGGCCTTGCACCCGCCGAGTTGGTCAAACAAGCCGAAAAGTCCGATTGGGCAGAAGCCTTGATTCGTGGCTGGCTGCATGCCTGCATCTATCAGGCGGATCCTGAATGGATTCTGGCCTTACTGCAACACGGCAAAGCCAAACACTGGGGTGATGTCGAACAGCTGTTGTCGCACCTTCCCCAAGACGCACGCGACGATCACCAACTCCGCCAGTGGTCGGCAGACACGCCCGATCCTGACCGTAAAAAACTGCTCAAACAGGCCTCTCACTGGCCTGATTTTCTGAAAAACGGCTTAGGACAGCTGGCTGCGCATGCGGTTTGGAGTGAACGCCTATCCGCGCATGTGGCCTTGGTGCTGCAAACCGCCATCGCAGAAAAAACCTTGCTCAAAGAGTTGGAGCACAACTATTACAGCCGAGAGCTGCTGATGAATGCAGGCTGCGCTTTACATCCGCAACATCTGACGGTGCTGCAAAGTTTGCCAATGCATCTAGAAGACCAAGGCAGCGGCTTTAACGATTGCTTACGCAGCATCCACCACATCGTTACTTTGCGCCTGAAGTTGCAAGAGCTGGGTACTGCATCTGGTTGATTTCTTTTTTATTTTCTAGCGATTCCTCCATTTCCCTTTGTCGCCATCGTTTCAAGGACCCCCTCATGAGCACCACCACCGTTTTGCGCCAGCACGCTGAAGAGCAATTTGCCGAAGAATTGGCGGCCCTGCAACAGGTCGATCAGCGCCAGCGTCCCCCCAACTGGAAACTCTCGCCTTGGGCGGTGGTCACGTATTTGATGGGCGGCAAACTCAGCAACGGCTTTGAGATCATGCCCAAATACATCGGCAACCAGCGGCTGATGGAAATCGCCGTCTCCACCCTTGCTACCGACCGCGCCTTGCTGCTGTACGGCGTGCCCGGCACGGCCAAATCGTGGGTGTCTGAGCACTTGGCGGCTGCCGTCTCGGGCGACTCCACCATGCTGATTCAGGGCACGGCAGGCACGAGTGAGGAACAACTGCGCTACGGCTGGAACTATGCGCAACTGCTGGCGAATGGCCCTTCAGAAGCCGCCCTTGTGCCCAGCCCGCTGATGAACGCCATGCGCTTGGGCAAAATCGCCCGCGTCGAAGAACTCACCCGCATCCCCGCCGACGTGCAAGACAGCCTCATCACCGTCTTGTCTGAAAAAACCCTGCCCATCCCCGAACTGAGTTCTGAAGTGCAGGCCACACGCGGCTTTTCCGTCATCGCCACCGCCAACAACCGCGACAAGGGCGTGAACGAACTCTCCAGCGCCTTGAAACGTCGCTTCAACACCGTGGTGCTGCCCGTGCCCGCGACTGAGGAAGAAGAAATTCGCATCGTCGAACGCCGCGTCAACGACCTAGGCCGCGCCCTGCAACTGCCCGCCGATCCACCCGCCCTGAAAGAAATTCGCCGCGTGGTGCAAATCTTCCGCGAGCTGCGCAATGGTCAAACCGAAGACGGCAAAACCCGCATCAAATCCCCCAGCTCCACCCTGTCCACCGCCGAAGCCATTTCCGTCATCAACAGCGGCATGGCCTTGGCGGGACATTTTGGAGATGGCGTGCTGCACGCGCACGACATCGCCTCAGGGCTGATCGGTGCGGTCGTCAAAGACCCCGTGCAAGACATGGTGGTGTGGAAGGAATACCTAGAAACCGTGGTCAAAGAACGCGATGACTGGAAAGAACTCTACCGCGCCTGCCGCGAGCAGCTCTAAGCCACGCACAGAAGAGGCCCCATGTCCCTTTCTGACCCCACCACGTCCCCGGACACCGAAGCCACTGCGCCGGACGATGCGGCCTTGGCGGACGCTGCGTCCACCACCGCAGCCCTCACAACCACCGCCACTGCCGCAGAGGTGCGCTACTTTGGCATTCGTCACCACGGGCCGGGCTGTGCCCGCAGCCTGCAACGCGCCTTGGCCGATTGGCAACCCGATTGCGTGCTGATCGAAGGCCCGCCCGATGCCGAAGCCGAACTGCTGTCCTTCGTCACCCATGCCGACTTGCAGCCCCCTGTGGCCTTGCTGGTGTACAGCGTCGAATCGCCCGACCTAGCCGCGTTTTACCCCTTTGCCGAGTTCTCCCCCGAGTGGCAAGCCTTGCGCCACGGCCACCTGCATGGCGTGCCCACCCGCTTCATCGACTTGCCGCAAACCGTGCGCTTGGCCCAACAAAAAGCCGAGCAAGACGCACGCAAAGCCGCGCTAGAAGAACTGGCGAAAAAAATAGAAGCTGAAGCAGCCTTGCAAGACGGCAAGGAAGGCAAAGAAGATGAGGAAGACGACGTACCACCAGCAAGCACAAGCACCGACCCCGCAGCCTCAGCCCCTGAGGACACCTCCGTCGAACTGGCCTTACTAGGCCGCGATCCTCTAGATGCGCTGGCTGAAGCCGCAGGCTTTGCCGATGGGGAAAGCTGGTGGAATCATTTGGTAGAAGAACGTGGCCCCGACAGCGACAGCTCCGAACTGTTCACCGCCATCAACGAAGCCATGACGGTGCTGCGGGACACTTGGCCCAACGCCTACCGAGGTCACACCGAAGCCGGGCGCTTGCAAGAAGCCCAACGCGAAGCCCACATGCGCCAGTGCGTGCGCGAGGCACAAAAAGCCGGCCATCAACGCATCGCCGTGGTGTGCGGTGCATGGCACGTTCCCGCCCTTGTGCCGATTGCACCCGTCTTGCCACCGCCACCGGTGTCTGACGATCCCAAGGCTTTGAAAACCCTGCAAAAAGCCTTCGACAAAGCCTGCAAAGAGGCTGAGAAAGAAGCGGACAAGGCCGACAAAGCACGTCCCAAAGCCGATGCGGCCTTGCTCAAAGGCTTGCCCAAACTCAAAGTACAAACGACTTGGGTGCCGTGGACGTATGCCCATTTGACCCGTGACAGTGGCTATGGCGCGGGCATCGCCGCCCCTGGTTGGTACGACTTTTTGTGGCATCTGCCCCCGCACAGCGCCCGCTCGACGGCGTGGCTGTCGCGCATTGGGCGCTTGCTGCGCGAGCAGCAAATCGATTGCTCTTCGGCCCACTTGATCGAAGCCATACGCTTGTCCGACACCTTGGCGGCCTTGCGCGGTCACAGCGCCCCCGGCCTAGAAGAGATGGACGAGGCCGTCCGCACCACCTTGTTCATGGGCGAGTCGGCCCCCTTGCGCTTGATTCACGAGGCCTTGACCGTCAGCCAACGGCTAGGTCATGTCCCTGCCGACGTGCCCGCCGTGCCCTTGCAACGGGATTTGGAACAACACCAAAAAACCCTGCGCCTCAAACCCGAAGCCCTAGAAAAACACCTAGAGCTGGATTTGCGCAACGCCACCGACTTGGGACGCAGCCAACTGCTGCACCGCCTGCGCTTGCTCGGCATTCCGTGGGGGCGAGTCAGCAGTGCCAGTGGCAAAGGCACGTTCAAAGAAGCATGGGTACTGCGCTGGGAGCCTGAGCTGTCGGTGCAAGTCATCGAAGCCAGTCGCTACGGCTCTACTGTCGCTGCCGCTGCCACCAGCCGCGTCATCGAGCAATCGCAAAGCACCGACTCACTGGCCGAACTCGCCCACCTCATCGACGAGGTATTGCTGGCCGATTTAGAAGCTGCGGTACACGCCGTCAGTGCCACGCTGCAATCCCGCGCCGCCACCACAGGCGACGCGCTGCAACTGATTGCCGCCGTGCCGCCGCTGGCGCGCGTGTTTCGCTACGGCAGCGTGCGTCAGATGGATGGGGATTTGTTGGCCCATGTGCTCGACGGCCTCATTACCCGTGGTGCGATTGGGCTGGCCTTGGCCTGCCAAGGCTTGGACGAAAGTGCCGCCACCGCCTTGCGTGAGCCTTTGCTGGGCGCACACGAAGCCATCGGCCTGCACGCCCAAACCAAAGGCAGCACCGAGCAACTGGACTTGTGGCACAAGGCGCTCATACAAATCGCCCAAGGCGAATTGCCGCACCCGCTGCTGCGCGGCTTGTGCAGCCGTTTGCTGTTGGATGGAGGACAGTGGGACTCCGAGGCTGCGGGCCTCCAGCTTTCACGCCAACTCTCCGCTGGTGCGCCACCGCTGGAAGCCGCGCAGTGGTTGGAGGGCTTTTTGAACCGCAATGCGATGGTGCTGCTGCACAACGACACCTTATGGGGCTTGGTCGATCTCTGGCTGGAAGGCTTGAGCGACGCGCATTTTGTGCAAATCGTGCCCTTGGTGCGCCGCAGTTTTGCCAACTTCTCGGCCTCCGAGCGTCACGACTTGGGCCAACGGGCAGTGCGCGGTCGTGAAGGGGCGGTGTCTAAGGACGGGGCCGACGCGAAGGATTGCGATGCCACCCGCGCCGTCTTACCCCTGCCCTTGTTGCGCTTGATTTTGGGAGTTTCCGCATGAGCACCCCCTCCACATCGGCCTTGGCCTCACCCTCGACCTCGGTCTCAACCTCGCCCGACCCCACCATTCCACACACCACGCGCTTGCAACGCTGGCGCTTGGTGTTGGGGGAGCAGGCCAAAGACAGTTGTGGGCAACCGCCGCCCAATCAACAAGCCATCGAAAAAGCCCTTGCCGCACTGTACGACCCCGATGGCCCGAACGGGCTGCGCTCTCGTCCTTCGGGGCCACGCAGTGCCGGACGCGGCAACTCGGCCCCCACGGTGTCGCGCTGGTTGGGCGACATCCGCAACTACTTCCCCAGCTCGGTGGTGCAAGTGATGCAGCGCGACGCGCTAGAGCGCCTGCAACTGCGCCAAATGCTCTTAGAGCCAGAAATGCTGGAGCAAGTCCAGCCCGATGTGCATTTGGTGGCGAATTTGGTGTCCATGTCGGGCGTGATCCCCGAGGAAACCAAGGCCACGGCCCGCATGGTGGTCAAGCGTGTGGTCGATGAGCTGATGAAAAAGCTGGACGAACCCCTGCGCAGCGCCGTCAGTGGGGCACTGGATCGCAGCCAACGCAACCGCCGCCCACGCCTGTCGGAAATCGACTGGCATCGCACCATACGCAGCAACCTGCGCCACTGGCTGCCAGAGTACCGCACCATCGTCCCCCAAACCTTGGTGGGCTACGGGCGCAAAGTCCGCCGCCCGCAGCGGGAAGTGATTTTGTGCATCGACCAAAGTGGGTCGATGGCGGAATCGGTGGTCTATTCCAGCATTTTTGGCGCGGTGATGGCAAGTCTGCCTGCGGTGGCGACCAAGCTGGTGGTGTTCGATACCGCCATTGTCGATTTGACCGAACAACTGCAAGACCCCGTGGATTTGCTGTTCGGCGTGCAATTGGGTGGTGGTACGGACATCAATGGCGCGATTGGCTATTGCCAAGGCTTGATTCAAGAGCCGCGCAACACCATCCTCGTGCTGATTTCCGATTTGTACGAAGGCGGCGTAGAGGCCGGGCTGCTGCGCCGCGCCAGCGAGTTGGTGGAGTCGGGCGTGCAATTCGTCACCTTGCTGGCCTTGAGCGACGAAGGCGCTCCCGCCTACGACCGCGACTTGGCCTCCAAACTCGCCGCCCTCGGTGTGCCCAGCTTTGCCTGCACCCCCGATGCCTTTCCGGGCTTAATGGCCGCCACCATACGCCGTGAGGACATCAATACGTGGGCGGCAGGCCAAGGCATCAAAACCAGTCGAGCGGCACAAGCCAAGTAGCCCGAA
>DLPA01000143.1:12930-13482 GCA_002479815.1 bacterium UBA7470
AGCCGATTAAACGTCTAAAAACAGACCTATTTTTTTGCAAAATGCCTTTTCGAAGGCAAAAAACCCGTGTGTCGAGCCTGAAACACGGGTTTTTGCATGGTTTTTTGAGGTTTTTAGCCTGTTTTTAGGCATCAAAACACCCGTAATACGCTTTTTAATTGCGTAAGCAGCTCACTTTTTTTACTATTACTTTTGAATCTCTAACCCAGCGTGCATTGCTGACTGGGGATTCAAATGCGGTGTTTGGCCTATCTCTGGCAAGTACACACGCCGCGTACTTGTCTTATTTGTAAAGGCCGATATAGCCACTGGCCCCAGCCACTGCAATCGTGCCATCGCTCAAAATGTGGCAGCGTGACACGCTATTGGCTTTGATAGCCGCATCAGTAATGTTGCTGAAGCTTTGACCGCCATCTGTCGATAAAAGCACGATGCCCGTACCCGAGGCCAAGGGCTGCTTCTCACCCACAGCAACCACCGTATCGCCACGGCTGCACACCCCCCGTATCCATGTCGATTTGCCCGGAAAGAGCTTGGCGGTGACATCAAACG
>DLPA01000143.1:13618-21883 GCA_002479815.1 bacterium UBA7470
CCACCACCACTCGCTTGTCGTCCAACACGGTCAAACCCCACATCTCACCTTTAAACGAAGCCAATGTCACTGGGGTCATACTGTAAGGCTGTGCGCCGGTCTTTTTAGACGGCAAAAAAACCATAGGCGGCTGGCTGATGGTGCTGCCCGCGCCGTAAATTTTGTCGTTGAACATCGTCATGCTCAAGATTTGGTAGGACACGCCATCGTCGGCCCATTTGGAATCCAGCCCCTCCCACGCTGCGGTGTCCGATGCACGGTAGATAAAGCCGTTGCCCGTCAGGGATTCACCAAACGAACGACCTTGAGAATCACGCGCAAAATGCGCCACCTGCATACTCAAACTGACGTTGTTGGTGCTCGTGAACACGTTTTTAACGGCATACGGCGAGGTGGCGGTGTTCATGCTGACCACGTTTTCTTTGCTCAAGGTGTCTTGGCCTGACACATAAAGCAAGCCATCAGCCCCACGGCGTATGCCTTGCACACGCCATTGGTCAAAATAGCCCTTGACTTGACCCCAAGTCACGCCACCGTCGGTGCTTTGGTACAAGCCTTTGCCCACAGCCCCCGTGCCACAACCGGCCCATGCGGTTTTGTCATCGTCCCACCAAAAGGCATCGGTGCGGTTTTCAATGCAGGGGTAAGTGGTGCTGCGCCAAGTTTTGGCGGTGCTTGGGGGGGCTGCAATGGCTTGATAGCTGGCTAATTGCCACACCAGTCCCAGTGGTTTGGAGCTGTCTGGGACGGCTCTTAGCGTGGCACTCAAATAACTGCCGCTGAACTCCAAACAGGGCAGCGTGAGGTTGAATGCCGCATCCAACGAGGCACAGCTTGAGCTGCTTTGCCCCGCTCCTGCACTGCCAAACGACCAAGACGTACCGCCCGCGTAGTTCATCTGCAAGCTGTACGAACTGCCGGCCACGCTCAAACAAGAGGTGCTCATGTTCAGGCCTGTATCAATCTTGCCGCACTGCTGTGCAAAAACAGCTCCAGAACAACTCAGCAGCCCTAAGCACAAGGCTTTTTGAAATGATGTCGTTTTCATGATTCAGACACTCCTTCTTAAATAGACAACGCCCAGACACAAATTGCTTTTATAGATGACTTTCGCGAGCATCAAATCACAAAAAATGCTTGTTGCCTATCCCCCATACGTTAATTCGGTGCGTTTCGAGAACAATACGCCCCATGCAGGTGCATGATTGGAATCTCCACACGATGCGGGTTTTCAAGGATGAATTTCATTTCAGTTTTGAGGACAATTTTGTATACCATTTTGTGTTCAAACAGTAGGGCTGGCATCGGTTTTAATCTCACTTGAAGAAATACCCTCTGTGCTTGTCAACGGTTGGGCATATCTTTTGCTTTTAATTCTTAACCCCCTTTCATGATCGGAGCCTACGCGATGTTCAAGCGTCACTTTTTAAAAACCACTGCAGCTGCCCTGACCTTGGTGGCACTCAGCACCACGGCTTATGCCCAAAATAAAGCCATCAAATTTCAGCTTGATTGGCGTTTTGAAGGCCCTTCAGCTTTGTTTTTGCAGTCTGCTGCCAAGGGCTACTACAAAGATGCAGGCTTGGATGTCACCATTGACGCAGGCAGTGGCTCGGGTGCAACGGTCAACCGCGTGGCGTCGGGTACCTATGACATCGGTTTTGCCGATGTCGCAGCTTTGATGGAGTTCCACGCCAACAACCCCGATGCACCCAACAAACCCGTGGCGGTGATGATGGTCTATAACAACACTCCGGCAGCGGTGTTGGCGTTGAAAAAATCAGGGATCAAAACGCCTGCCGACTTGAGTGGCAAAAAACTGGGTGCGCCTGTGTTTGATGCGGGTCGTAAAGCTTTCCCTGTTTTTGAAAAAGCCAACAAAATCAGCAATGTGGCATGGACTTCGATGGATCCGCCTCTGCGTGAAACCATGCTGGTGCGTGGCGACATTGATGCGATTACGGGCTTTTCGTTCACCTCGCTGCTGAACTTGGAAGCGCGTGGCGTCAAAGCAGAAGACATCGTGATGTTGCCCTTTGCAGACCACGGCGTGAAGCTGTATGGCAATGCCATTATCGTGTCGCCGAAATTATTGAAAGACAATCCTTCTGTCGTGCGCGCCTTCTTAGCAGCGTTCACCAAAGGCGCCAAGGAAGTCATTGCCAACCCTGAGGCAGCCATTGGCGTCGTGAAAGAGCGCGATGGCATCATCAACACTGCGTTGGAAGCCCGTCGTCTGAAATTGGCGATTGACTCGGTGGTGGCCAGTCCCGACGCTCGCAAAGAGGGCTTTGGACAAATCAACCCCGCCCGTTTGGCCCTGATGGCCAGCGAGGTATCCGATGCCTATAAGACCAAAACACGCATCGACGTGAATGCCATTTGGAACGGCTCTGCGTTGCCCGATGCCAAAGAGTTGGACATTCTGCCCAAGCCCAAAAAGTAAATCGCTAAGTTCTTGACACAGGCCAGCCCGCCTTTGGATGGACTGGCCTTTTTATTGGAAAGTAATAGACACTATGCAAGTGACGGCTCCAGCAGCAGCTCTGCCTTTCGTGCAATTCAAAGACGTATGGTTGGCCTATAACGACGACTTACTCGCCAAAGGCGTGTTTGCCGTGGAGGACATCAATTTGAGCGTGGCTCAAGGCGAGTTCATTGCCATTGTGGGGCCGTCTGGCTGCGGCAAATCGACCTTCATGAAGCTCACCACGGGCTTGAAGCGTCCAAGCAAAGGCACCATTCATGTCGATGGTCAGCCTGTGAATGGGCCGCTGAAAATCTCGGGCATGGCGTTCCAAGCACCGTCGCTGCTGCCTTGGCGCACCACCTTGGACAATGTGCTCTTGCCTTTAGAAATAGTCGAGCCCCATCGCAGCCAATTCAAACAAAAACGCAAGGCGTACGAAGCGCGTGCCAGCGCCTTGCTGCAAAGCGTGGGTTTGGGGGGGATGGAGAAAAAGTTTCCCTGGCAACTCTCAGGCGGGATGCAGCAACGCGCCAGCATTTGTCGCGCCCTCATCCACGAACCCAAAATGTTGTTGCTGGATGAGCCGTTTGGCGCACTGGACGCCTTCACTCGCGAAGAGCTGTGGTGTACCTTGCGCGATTTGCAAGCGGCGCAACAATTCAACGTCATTCTGGTCACGCACGACTTGCGCGAAAGCGTATTTTTGGCCGATACGGTGTATGTCATGAGCAAAAGCCCTGGGCGCTTCGTCGTTAAACGCCACATCGACTTGCCCCGCCCGCGTGATTTGGAAGTCACTTACACACCCGCATTCACTGACATCGTGCATGAGCTGCGCGGTCATATTGGGGCCATGCGCAAACAAGGCGCCACCATCAACCAATAAGCCTGTCGTTTGAGACTGTTTGAGATTGTTTGAAAAAAGTTTGCATCATGACCAAAAAACAACTGGAAGCATCGGCACCGTGGGTGCTCTTGGTGGCAACGATCGCCGTGTGGCAATTGATTTGCAGTGTCTTCAATGTCTCTGAATTTATCTTTCCCAGCCCTTGGCGCATTTGGGAGCAAACCTTAGCGCACAAGGCGGTGATTGCAGGCCATGCCTGGCGCACGTTTTGGGTGACGATGGCTGGGTTTGGCATTGCCATTGTGGTGGGCGTGTTGCTGGGCTTTTTGATTGGCAGCTCGCGCTTGGCTTATGCCGCCGTCTATCCGCTCATGACGGCTTTCAATGCCTTGCCCAAAGCCGCTTTTGTACCGATTTTGGTGGTGTGGTTTGGTATTGGCATTGGTCCAGCCATTTTGACGGCCTTCCTGATCAGTTTCTTCCCCATCATGGTCAACATCGCCACCGGTTTGGCGACCTTAGAGCCTGAACTCGAAGATGTGCTGCGCGTACTTGGTGCCAAGCGATGGGATGTCCTGACCAAGGTCGGCTTGCCTCGTTCCATGCCTTACTTTTACGGCTCACTCAAAGTCGCCATCACCTTGGCGTTTGTCGGAACCACTGTCTCTGAAATGACCGCGTCCAACGAAGGCATTGGCTACTTGCTGATTTCTGCAGGTTCATCCATGCAAATGGGCTTGGCCTTCAGTGGTTTGCTCGTGGTGGGGACGATGGCGATGGTGATGTATGAGTTGTTCAGCTTCATCGAAAAACACACCACTGCATGGGCACATCGCGGCTCTCAAGGCGAATGAGTGGACATGCGCCCACCGCCCAACGAATGGTCAGATGACCAAATACAACGCCATCTGACGCGCGCCAATCAGACTGCATTGCGGGCCATGCAGCTTGGGCGACACCCATTTGGCGCGTTATTGGTTGCGCCTGACGGTGAAACCCTGCTGGCCGAGCAAGGCAACATCGACACCGTACACCATGCCGAAGCCACACTCGCACGCGTTGCGTCATTGAATTACGATGCAGATTATTTGTGGCATTGCACCTTGGTCACCACGTTTGAACCTTGCGCGATGTGTGCCGGCACCATTTACTGGGCCAACATTGGACACATTGTGTATGGCGTGAGTGAAAGCACCTTGTTGGCACAAACGGGCAATCACCCCGCCAACCCTACCTTGGATTTGCCCTGCCGAGACGTGATTGCCAAAGGTCAAAAACCGATTCGTGTGGTCGGCCCCATCTTGGCGTTGAGCGATATGTTGCTCGCGCCTCATCGACAGTTTTGGCGCTGAGCCGGGCCATGCGTGCGGCCCTACGGTCCAGTGCGGTGTTCGCTGTCAACACGCTTCTTTTGCCGCAGGAGCCTCTATGTCCCCCGATTTGTCTGTGGTCCCCCAGCATTTGACCTTAAATGCAGCCGATGGCTATCCACTGGTTGCCACGCTCTACACGGCACCTGCCGTCTCTTGCCGAGCCCATTTGCTGATGGCGGGAGCCACCGGTGTGCCTCAAAGGTTTTATCGGCGCTTTGCCGAACACGCAGCGCGTGAAGGTTTTACAACCCTGACCTTGGATTACAGGGGCATAGGTCTATCGAAACCTGCCCAGCTCAAAGGTTTTGACATGAATTACCTTGACTGGGCATCGCTGGATTTAGCGGCAGCGGTGGATCACATGAGCAGCGATGCCGTGCCGCTGTTCATGGTAGGGCACTCGTTTGGTGGGCACGCCTTTGGCTTGCTGAACAACACCGATCGCATTGAACGCTTTTGCACCTTTGCGACGGGTGCAGGATGGCACGGTTGGATGCCGCCTGCAGAACGCCTTCGGGTTTGGACGATGTGGAACGTCATCGGCCCACTGCTGACACGTTGGAAAGGCTATCTGCCTTGGAGTTTGCTGGGCATGGGCGAAGATTTGCCTTTGGGGGTGTATCAACAATGGCGGCACTGGTGCAGCTTTCCGCGCTATTTTTTTGATGATCCGCAAATGCAGCACCTGAACGAGCGCTTTGCCTCCGTCAAAACGCCCATTCGCGCCGTTAATGCCTTGGACGATCATTGGGCACCCCCCGCCTCAAGAGATGCGTTTATGGCCGCCTATCGCCAAGCACCTCAGGAGCACATCACCCTAGACCCAAGCCAATTGGCGCTGAAAAGCATAGGCCACATGGGTTACTTCCGCCCACACGCGGCACAACTTTGGGGCGATACCCTTGATTGGTTTCAATCCGGCCAGCCGTCATCCCGCACCTCGCGGACGACGTGAACCTTCACTGAACAAGGCTGCTAAATCCTCTAAGATGCGGGCTGTTGTGACATTCCAGCAAAGGGGAACGCCATGTCTGATGCAACACTGTGGTGGATATTGACAGCACTGGCCGTGGGTGCGGAGTTGTTGACGGGCACGTTTTACCTGCTGATGGTCGCCTTGGGGCTGGCGGCTGGCGCAGTTGCGGCCCACTTAGGAGCCACCCAGACCACGCAAATGATCGCTGCCGCCTTGATGGGGGGTGGCGCGGTGGCCCTGTTCTACCGCCTGCGTCCCACCCCGCCGCATCACTTGCCCGCTCATGCCGATGCCGATGTCAACCTCGACATTGGGCAAACGCTGCACATTGCACACTGGGCCACAGACCTACACACCCATGCGGCCTACCGTGGCGCACAGTGGGCCGTCGAATACATCGCCACTGAACACGCACCCACCCCCCCCAGCCCGGGCCTGCATCGCATCCGCGAAGTGGTGGGATCGACCTTGCGCGTGGAAAAAGTTTGAATCGTTTTTCTAGGAGTCTGCTATGGAACTTGCCCTCATTGCGTTTGTCGTCGCCGTTATTTTCATCGTGCGGGCCGTCAAAATCGTGCCGCAGCAAAATGCGTGGGTGTTAGAACGCTTGGGCAAATACGCAGGCACGCTCACGCCCGGACTGAACTTCATTTGGCCCTTCATCGACAAAATCGCCTACAAGCACTCCCTGAAAGAAATTGCGCTGGACGTACCCAGCCAAGTGTGCATCACCAAAGACAACACCCAATTGCAAGTCGATGGCATTCTGTACTTCCAAGTCACCGACCCCATGCGCGCCAGCTACGGCTCGTCCAACTACGTCTATGCCATTTCGCAACTGGCACAAACGTCGCTGCGCTCGGTCATTGGCAAATTAGAGATGGATCGTACCTTTGAAGAGCGAGACATCCTCAACGCCCAAGTCGTCAACGCCATCGACGAAGCCGCGCAAAACTGGGGCGTGAAAGTCTTGCGCTATGAAATCAAAGACTTGACCCCACCCAAAGAAATTTTGCACGCCATGCAGCAGCAAATCACCGCCGAGCGCGAGAAACGCGCCTTGATTGCCGCCTCCGAAGGGCGCAAGCAAGAGCAAATCAACATCGCGGAAGGCGAACGTGCGGCGTTCATTGCCAAATCGGAAGGCGAAAAGCAAGCCGCCATCAACCAATCCCAAGGCGAGGCCGCTGCAATTTTGGCCGTGGCCTCCGCCAAAGCACAAGCCATAGAACGAATTGCACGGGCGATCGGTCAACCCAATGGCGAACACGCGGTGCAATTGCGTGTCGCCGAACAAGCGGTAGAAGCCTATTCAAAAGTCGCTACCGAATCCAACACCACCCTCATCGTGCCCAACAACATGACCGAAGTATCGGGCTTGATCGCCTCGGCCATGCAGCTCGTGCAAACGGGCAAGCAAGTGGCTAAATAAGCAGGCGCAAGCTTCCCCCCCCTCTCCACCTCCCCCCGCTGGGAAGAGGAGTTGAAACCCCCGCTTCCCGACAGCAATGTCTTCACTCCCTCCACCAGCGGAGGAGGGCTGGGGTGGGGGAACATCGAAGGGAGCCGAGCAGTTACCTTTAGGCTTTCAAAAACAAATCGTGATCCAGCGCAAAGCAGGTGTGCAACGGCAGCAGTGCGCCGCCTAGGGCGCGGGCATTAGAACCTATCGTGCCCAGTTCAAGCTGAGGGGGGACGGACAGCCCCTCCCAGTTGTACGCAGACAAGGCTTGTTTGGTTTGATCGACCAAGCCTTGCAACAAGGCGGGGGCGGCTGCACCGTCCAAGACCACCGCAGGCACGTCCAAAAACGCCGTCCCCGACACAATGCACAAGGCCAGTGCGCGTGCGGCGCTGTGCATCCATTCGTGGGTATGCGCTTGCCATGCGCCTTGCAGGGCGCGGTCGTCGTAGGCGGCGCTGGGGTCTAAGCCATGCTCGCGCAGACGTTGCTCCAGCTCCCACAGCGAGGCATGGCGGATCAACTGCTGAGGCAAGTCGGCATCGCCTTGCGTGGCCAAGGCCATCGGCAGCGAAGCCACCGCCCCTGCATTGCCATAGCGCCCACGATGCAGATGCGAATTGATGACCAAACCCCCGCCGACAAAGGTGTCCATGAACAGGTACAAAAAGCTGGACAAATCGCGCCCCCGGCCTTGCAGCAGTTCTGCCACGCACGCCGCCATCGTGTCCTTGGCAAACGTGACGGGCAAATCCGTCATCTTTTGCACCTCGGCGCTCAAGTCCAAGTCGTTCCATCCTTGGGATTGGGCCTCGGTCAAGCCCAACATGCGATGCCAGCCGCCCAATTGCAAAGGCGCAGCCACCCCCACCCCGACCACGCGAGAACGCAATCCGCCCAAGCTGTCGAGCAAGCGGTTCAGATGGCTGGCAACCGCCGGCAGGAGTACGGGAATGTCAGGAAACGGGTATTCCAAAGAGATGCGTTCGCGCACCCGCCCGCAAAAATCCACCAACAGCCAATCGGCGCTGCGGCGACCGATTTTGATGCCGATGGCAAACGCGCCATCAGGATTCAAGCCTATGGGCACGGAGGGTTGACCGATTTTGCCGCGCACGGGCGCTTCGCGCCGCAGCA
>DLPA01000143.1:21996-24037 GCA_002479815.1 bacterium UBA7470
TCGGCCTTGGGGCGGCTGCCGTGGGTGCGTAGGGCTTGCAACACCACACGATCGTTGAACTGCCTCAAGCCCCCTTGGTTGGAACCACGGGGTTTGATGGGGGTGACGCTGGCGCTGCTGTCTTCAGTGCTGGCATCAACCACGAAGGGCATATCGGTGGACGAAGAGATCACGGCTGGCAAATCATTGAATAAAGGGAAAGTGCTTGATTATCAAGGCATCAGCGCCTCACCGATCACGCCTTTTCGCAAAATGAAATTACCCCACGGCTGCCGTTCCCCCGTCACCACGATGGCATAGGCGGTTTTGACGCGCTCATAAAAAGCATAGCGCTCTACGCCCTCTAATGAAGCGCCAGCGGGCAATACGGGTGCGAACACGCCCGACACTTCCCGCTGCAAGGCGCTCAAATACGGCACTTCTGTGCCACCGACTTGCATGTAGGCGACGGGATGCGGCACATCCTCCGCCAAGGGCAAGAGGCTGGTGACGGCTTGCACCGCCCTGACCATGCCCACGCCGGGCAAACGAATGATGGGCTTGCCTGCGCCCAAGCTCATGGCGGTGAAGTTCGCATCGGCCAGTACCAGCGCGTCGTCGTGGCCCATTTCGGCCATGATCTTGAGCAGCTCGGGCGACAAAAGGGGGTCGATTCCTTTAAGCAAGGCAGTCCTCCGGCAGTTCGTGGACCGATTTCGCGCCCGTCATCACCGCCACGGTATCGCTCATGCTGATCTTTTTGGGGTTCACCACTGCAGCGCGTTTGCCCAAGCGGGCGATGTGGATGCGGTCGGCAATTTCAAACACATGCGGCATGTTGTGGCTGATGAGGATGACGGGCAAGCCTTGATCGCGCACGCGGCGTATCAGCTCCAGCACCATATTGCCCTCCTTCACGCCCAGCGCCGCAGTCGGCTCGTCCATGATGACGACGTGGCGGGCAAACGCCGCCGCCCGCGCCACCGCCACGCATTGCCGTTGTCCGCCGGACAAGGTTTCCACGGCTTGCGTCATCGAGCGAATGCCGACTTTCAAGTCGTTCATGCGGGCAATGCTTTCTTCCAGCATCTTTTTCTTGTCCAACATGCCCAAGACGCTGCCCAACAAGCCCGGGCGACGCAACTCGCGGCCCAAAAACAGGTTTTCGGCAATCGTCATCGCGGGCGCAACCGCCAAATCTTGATAGACGGTTTCTATGCCCGCGCGTCGTGCGTCGATGGGGCTTTTGAAATGAATGACGTGCCCATCCAGCCGTATTTCGCCCTCGTCGGGAATCGTCGCGCCCGACAAGGCTTTGATGAGGCTGGACTTGCCCGCCCCGTTGTCGCCGATGACGGCCAAAATTTCGCCCGCCCGCAGCTCAAAATCAGCGCCGTCCAAGGCCGTCACTTGCCCGTAGCGTTTGACCAAGCCGCGTGCCTCGATGACGGGGGGGTTGTTAGAAGAGGAAGTAGAAGAAGCAGCAGGGGTGCTCATGTCAACGCCCTCCTTTGCGAGACAGTTGATCGGTGGCGACGGCCAGAATCACCAAAATGCCCGTCACCAAAATTTGATACACCGACGACACGCCCATCAGCGTCAAGCCATTGCGGAACACGCCCACAATCAACGCCCCGACCAGCGTGCCCAAAATTACCCCTCGGCCTCCAAACAAGCTCGTGCCACCCAAGACCACTGCGGTAATGGCATCCAAATTCTCAGTTTGTCCGGCATTCGGGTCGCCTGCCCCCGTGCGGGCCACGCTCAAACACGCGGCGATGCCATAAAACACGCCCGCCAACACATACACGCCCAGCAGCACTTTGTCGGTGGCAATGCCCGTCAAGCGCGTCGCCTCGGGGTTGTTGCCCACGGCATACACATGGCGACCGGGCGCAGTCTCGCGCAGCGCAAACCACGCCAGCCCATACAAGGCCAGCATCAGCACCGCGCCATACACGATGGCGGTGTCGCCCAACTTGAAGGTATTGCCCAACCACGTCATGCCGTCGGGGATGTTGGTGACGGTTTGCGAGCTGGAATACAACTGCGTGATGGCAAA
>DLPA01000143.1:24213-30825 GCA_002479815.1 bacterium UBA7470
GCAGACAGGCCAAAATCAGCAGCGGTTTTCGCCATCACGATGCCGCCCAAGGCCATGACCATGCCGCAAGACAAATCAATGCCCGCCGTCAAAATAATCAAGGTCTGCCCAATCGCAATCACACCCACCACCATGACCTGCTGGAGGATGAGCGAGAAATTTTGCATCGACAAAAAACGCTCGTTTTGCGTGGCAAAAAACAAGCAAGCGACCAATAAGGCAATGAACGGCCCTAGGGTCGCCAACGGAGGAAGTTTGGAAAGAGCCGTGTTCATGGGCCATTGCTCCGATGAAGATGAATCACAAAAATCATAGTAAAAAATGTGAGCTGCTACCGCAATAAAATAAAGAGCTAAATGCTATTTTTATCTGATAAAAAGGCGCTTTTATCTAAAATTTCTGCATCTGCCCCGCATGGTGCGGCTTGGAAACGGCATTTTGAGTCATTTTTTCAATAAAAACGGCCTATTTTCAGCAATAAAAAAGCCATAGCCCTTATAAAAATTGCGTGAGCAGCTCGCTTTTTTTACTATTGTTTTTATCAACCCCCTCGGGCTGAGGGGGTGTTAAGACGAGAGCCGATGATTCAGCCGATTATTTGTTGCCCCAGCACAAATCAGTGCCTGTTTTCACGTCTTTGCTGTCGACACCTGCCACGGCCTTGCCTGCAATCAGGGTCACGCCAGTGTCGGTGTAGCCGCTGACTTTTTTGCCAGTTTTGGCGTACTCCACACCAGCGGCCACACCCATAGAAGCCATGCGCAGCGGATATTGCTGGCTGGTGGCGGCGATCACGCCTTTGCCCACGTCGGCCACACCGGCACAACCGCCATCGACCGACACGATGACCACATTTTTCTCTTTGCCAGCGGCTTTGAGTGCGTTGTATGCGCCCGCAGCAGCGGGTTCATTGATGGTATAGACCAAGTTGATGTTGGGGTTCTTTTGCAGGCAGTTTTCCATGCCGGTTTGACCCTTGGCGCGGTCGCCGAAGCTGTCGGCCATGCACACCACGCCAGCGGCCTTGCCGCCCAACTCGTTGCTCTTGGCATCAGGTGCGGTCAAACCAAAGCCTTTCAAAAAGCCGTTGTGACGCTGTGCGCCGACAGGGTGGCCGGGGAACAAGTCCAAAGTGGCGATGACGGCAGGCTTGCCACCCAACGCGGCTTTGGCATACGCGCCGATCAACTCACCTGCTTTGTAGTTGTTGGTGGCAAACAGCGCATCGGTGGCGTTTTCAGGATCGGTGGGGCTGTCCAACGCAATCACCATCACACCAGCGGCTTGGGCTTTTTTAATGGCGGGCACGATGGCTTTGGAATCGCTAGGGGTAATCAAAATGGTTTTGGCCCCCGCTGCCATCATGTTCTCAATGGCGGTGACTTGGCCCGCATTGTCACCGTCGGTTTTACCCGCTGCGGTCAACAACTTCGCGCCCAATTTTTTGGCTTCAGCGGCAGCGCCTTCTTTCATTTTGACGAAGAAGGGATTGGTTTCGGTCTTGGTGATGAGGCCAATCACAGGCTCGGCAGCGAAGGCAGAGGTGGCAGCAGTGGCAGCAAAAGCCAAAGCGGACAAAGCGAGAACGGGACGAATAACTTGCATGGGATTGTCTCCAAATAAAAAAGTTGGACGTGTTGGTGTGACCCACCTCGTCAGCTCTGCTGAACTATTCAGCGTTTTCACGCTGTGCGCTGCGGGTTGAGCAAGACTATAGCCCCAATCGACTTATTAAATCAACTTACTTTAATTATGGTTTTCCCTGATTTGAAGGCGTTTTTGTAATATGGGAAGCTGGGCGCGCGTATGTGCCGCACCGATGGCCAGTGACTGCACAAAATAGCTGCGAAATGGGCTGGCGTCATAGCCCAGATTGGGATGCAGTACAAAATCCGCTTGCGCTGTTTCTGGCGCAATGCGGGCGGCGCGTGCCAGATCGCGCTGACGCCTGGATTCAGACGCTCCTGGCGGCGTACTGCCAGGCAGCGCGGAGACATCGACTGCAATCACAAATCGCGCTCCCAGGCGCTTGGCCACGGCCACCGCCACGGGCAGCGATTCGTCTGCGTCTTCGAACTCGATGCCCGATATGCCGACGGGCGAGATCACGCCTGCCACAGCCGACGAGGCACGCACAGCGACAGCCGCATTACCGTGCATAAAGTATCGCGCCTCTTTGGCGTGAAGGGTCTGCTGCGCAGGGCGCTCAGTGGCCACAATCACGATGCGGCGTGGCAGCTGTTGCAGTTGTGGTCCATTTTTGAGGTGGTCTTGCACGTAGCGTTGCAGGCGCTCGCCGCGGATCCAGCCGCGATCGGCAAACAGGTTGGGGTCGAACAATGTGAAAGGCCCGCCGCTGAGGGCTTGTTCAGTCAACTGCGCTGCTGTCAAACCATCTGCCCAAAATGCACCAATCAAGGCCCCTACACTGGAACCCACCACCAAATCGGGCACGATGCCAGCTTCTTCAAGGACGTTCAGAACGCCTAAATGTGCGTACCCACGTGGCCCACCACTGCCCAATACCAACGCAATGCGCGGCACAGGCTCCAAGGGGGATACTTGCGTCAGCCGCAAGGGCAAGGGTGCATCTGGCTCGTTGTAGTTGAAGGCTGTGCAAGCACCCAAAAGACAGATGCTGAAGAGGGCGCACGCCTTGTTCAACCCAGCAGCGAGGCGTTTTGAGAAAAAACTCATGGTGGTTTGCCTTTTGGATTGGGGGTGGTGCGTGGTGCGGTGGCATTGCCCGCCATCGCTTGCGCCATGCTGCGCTCAATCATGCCGAAAACGTGGGCACGCAATTGTGCTGCCGGAGGCAGCCCCAGAGCGGCCTGTGCATCCAAGCGTGAAATACCCGCCAAACCGTGCATCACAGCCCAAATGCACAAGGCATCACGTTCGACCCAAGCCGATTGCCGCTCTGCCGGCACACAGGCATACACGCGAGAGAGGACGTTGCGCAATTCGTCAAATGCAATTTTTGCGGCGTCGGCAGTGGCGGGGTGCAGGGCAGCGCGTGGCCAAGGGTCGGTGAACATCAAGGCATATTCCACCGGATGCAATGCGGCATAGCTTAAATAAGCATCGCCCAGGCTGCCCAATTCGTCTTGAGGCGTGTCGTGTGGCACACGGCTGGCAAGTGCGTGCGCAAATTCAACAAAACATTGACGAAGTACCTCGGCCAGCAAGTCATCGCGGGTGGGGTAGTGGCGGTAGGGCGCTTGGTGCGACACCCCCAGTTGGCGAGCAACGTCGCGCAGGCTCAAGGCCGAACGGCCCTGCTGTGCAATGACTTCTCGGGCAGCAAGGACACAGGCTTGTTTCAGGGGCAAGGGATCGCTGGCAGTGGTAAGTGCCACGCGGCGGGATGTGGGGGTGGAGTTGCGTGCGCTTTTTGTCTTCATCTCGTCTCTGGATATGATGTTGTTGACGGTGTCTACATTTGATTATAAGATGCAGATCCCGCCCACATTCACTTCAGAGGGCGTCATCGTGGATCCTTTTTTGAACATTCCGCCCGTCACTCAATGGCCGCTGCCTGACTTGAGTCTGCGCCACGCAACACCCTGGTCAACCCTGCTGGCAAGGCAGCGACTGTTGACATGGTTCGCGCTGGTGATGCTGGGCTGCGCAGCCGTGGCGGTGGTGATGGCGGTGTTGGACGACCGCCTTATTCGGGGTGCAAACCTCTGGCTCAAGCCGATCAAGTTCATGCTGTCCACGGCTGTATTTGCATTGACCACCGCGTGGCTGATGGGTCTTTTGGCCCCTGCACAGCGTCAGAAGATGCGCGGTATGGTCTGGGTGTTGATCGTGACGGCTTTGTTTGAAGTGATTTACATCACCGTCGCGGCAGCGGTGGGCACGGAGTCGCACCACAACACACGCACGCCGTTCGCTGCCATTCTGTTTGGACTGATGGCGGTTGCGGCGGTTGCACTCACAGCGACCCAAGGCATCCTGGCTTGGGCTATTTGGCGAAATGCGCCAGTCACACCTCTGCCAGTGGCCGCACAGGCCGTTGTTGTGGGCCTGGTGTTGAGTGGGTTGCTGGGCACGGTCAGTGGTTTTCTACTCGGGGGTCAGCAGCCACCGCTGTATGGCGAAGGCGCATTGCCACTGCTGGGTTGGCATCTGACGGGTGGCGACGGTCGTCCAGCCCACTTTTTAGGGCTGCACGCGCATCAACTGCTGCCACTGTTTGGATTTTGTTTGCAACGGTACGCATCACCGGTCATCGCAACGCCGGCCCTGTGGACTGGCATCATGGCCTACATGGGGATGTGGTGGGGCTTGATGTGGCTTGCCCTGGGTTAAAAATGCACCGTACCTTTGTGGGCTGTGCGGTGTATGCGTCAGTTCATCAGTGCTTGCTTATTGATTCATAATGAACGGGCTTGACCGTTTGTGGACAGATGAGAAGGAGACTGATGATGATGTCTGGGGTGCGTGTTCAAACTTCTGTGGCTGCTGCGGCGACTCGTCGCCAGTGGCTGGCTCGCGCGGGGGCGGCGACGGCGTTGGCTGCCACCACCGGTGGTATGGCGCTGTGGCCTGAGGTGCGGGCGTTTGCCCAGCAGGTGAGCGACTTTATTGAAGGGCCGCCGATGAAGGACATTCCAGCTCAGCAGTTGTCGCGCCATGTCTGGATGATTTACGCCGAAGACGGTTTTCCCACCGCTGAAAATCAGGGGATGATGGCGAACATCATCTTTGTCGTCACCAGCAAAGGGGTGGTGGTGCTCGACACCGGGGCTTCTTTGCAGATTGGGCAAATGGCAATACGCATGATCCGCAAAGTCACGCCCTTGCCGGTGATGGCGGTGTTCAACAGCCACTACCACGGCGACCATTGGCTGGGCAATCATGCGTTTGTCGAAGCCTTTGGCAAGGAGCTGCCGATGTATGCGCTGGCGCATACCGCCGAGCAAATCAAAGGGCACGAAGGCAATTTGTGGCGCAGCCTGATGGAGCGGTGGACGAATCAAGCCACGCTAGGCACCAAGGTCTTTGCTCCCAACCGCATCACCCAGCATGGCGAGGTGTTCAAGTTTGGCGATGTCACCCTGAAAATGCACCACTACGGGCAAGCGCACACGCCTTCGGATTTGTGCGTCGAGGTCGTGGAGGACAAGGTGACGCATATCGGTGATATTGCGATGGAAAACCGCATTGCCAACATCGACGATGGCTCTTATCCGGGCACGTTCAAGTATTTTGACGAGATCAGCAAGGCGGCAGGCGAGCAACTTTGGGTCCCCGGTCACGGCAAGGGTCGCAAAGATTTGCTGCACACCTACGGCACGTTCTTGAAAGGCATTTGGGAGCCTTGCCTGTACGCCGTCAAAAACGATATTCCAATGGAAAAAGCCAAAGACTTGGTACTGAAAGATGCCCGCGTCGCCAGCCGTGCCAAAACCATGGCAGGCTTTGACAGCAACATCGGCAAATACACCAGTTTGGCCTTCTTAGAAGCCGAAAAAGAAGCGTTTTAAGCGTTTGAAGGCTCAAAAAACCATAGTAAAAAATGTGAGCTGCTTACGCAGTATTTTTGACGCTTTCGGCTGATTTTTATCTTAAAAACAGCCGTTTTTATTAAAAATTTGCTGTGTTCTCAAGAAAAAACCCGTTTTTCTGGTCTGAAAAACGGGTTTTTACATGGTTCTTTAGATTTTTAGGGCTGATTTTTAGGTTTGAATCAGCCAAAAATGGCGTATTACTTGCGTAAGCAGCTCACTTTTTTTGCTATCTCTTTTTCATGGCTTGGACAGGCATGTGCCTGTCCTACCCTCACGCGCCGCCCAACAAATTCCATGTATCGACCACCGAGTCGGGGTTGAGCGAGATGGAGCTGATGCCTTCGTCGCGCAGCCATTGGGCAAAGTCGGGGTGATCGCTGGGGCCTTGGCCGCAAATGCCCACGTATTTGCCCGCGGCACGACAAGCGGCAATGGCGCGACTGAGCAGGGCTTTGACGGCGGGGTCGCGCTCGTCAAAGTCGGCGGCCAGCAATTCCAGCCCTGAGTCACGATCCAGACCCAAGGTGAGTTGGGTCAAGTCGTTGGAGCCGATGGAGAAGCCGTCAAAGTGCGTTAGGAACTGCTCGGCCAGCACCGCGTTGCTGGGAATTTCGCACATCATGATGACCTTCAGGTCGTTTTCGCCACGCTTCAAGCCTTGGTCGGCCAGCATGCCCACCACTCGGGCGGCTTGGCCCAAGGTGCGAACGAAAGGCACCATGACCTGCACATTGGTCAGGCCCATGTCGTTGCGAACGCGGCGCAAGGCTTCGCATTCCATCGCAAAAGCTTCGGCAAAATCTTGGCTGATGTAACGCGCCGCGCCACGGAAGCCGAGCATGGGGTTTTCTTCTTCCGGCTCGTAACGGCTGCCGCCCATGAGTTTGCGGTATTCGTTGCTCTTGAAATCGGACAAGCGCACGATGACGGGCTTGGGCCAGAAGGCTGCCGCGATGGTCGCCACGCCTTCAGCCACTTTATCGACGTAAAACGCACGCGGGCTGGCGTGACCACGCGCCACGGATTCGACGGCTTTCTTCAAGTCGGTGTCGATGTTGGGGTATTCCAAAATGGCCTTGGGGTGTACGCCGAT
>DLPA01000143.1:30876-31229 GCA_002479815.1 bacterium UBA7470
TTGTTGTTGATGATGAATTCCAAACGGGCCAAGCCCACACCGCCATTGGGAATTTGCGCAAAGTCGAAGGCCAGTTGGGGGTTGCCGACGTTCATCATGATCTTCACATCGACTTCGGGCATTTCGCCGCGACGCACTTCGGTGATTTCGGTTTCCAGCAGGCCGTCGTAAATGTGGCCGGTATCGCCTTCGGCACAGCTCACCGTGACCAGCGTGCCATCGACCAGTTGATCGGTGGCGTTACCGCAGCCGACCACGGCGGGGATGCCCAGTTCGCGGGCGATGATGGCAGCGTGGCAGGTGCGCCCCCCGCGATTGGTGACGATGGCACTGGCGCGTTTCATCACGGGTTC
>DLPA01000093.1:0-2581 GCA_002479815.1 bacterium UBA7470
GTGGCGGGGCACACGCATGGCGGACAAATCCAGCTTCCGGTGCTGACCGAACAAGTGCTGCGCGGTATGTCGCGCTACGGGTGGGTGAACGGCGCGTATCGCACCTCGGCAGGTCACTTGTGGGTCAGCTCCGGCATAGGCACGATAGGCTTGCCCGCCCGCTTGGGTACACCCCCCACCATCGACGTGTTGACTTTGCGGCATTGAATCAGCATCAATACAGCTTATTTCTCAACGACATGGCAAAAATCACGGTGTATTGTCAGCCCGGTGCGAAGCAAACCCAAGTGGCGGGTTGGCACGATGGCAAACTCAAAATTCAACTCAAAGCCCCGCCTGTCGATGGTGCAGCCAATAAAGCCTTGCTGGCCTTCATGGCCGAACTCTGCCAAGTCGCCAAATCCCACATCACCCTAGAACAAGGCAGCACCAGCCGCACCAAACGCCTGCACATTGACGGCATGGACGAGGCACAACTACAAGCGGCCCTAGCCCCCTTCGGCGACCCCATCCCGCCGCCAGCACCAGCGACACCCTTGCCTTCTTTATTAACTTCTGTACCACAAGCTCATAAAAAGCATAGTAAAAAATGAGAGCTGCTTACGCAAGTAATACGGTCACTTCAAAAGATTTACTTCTCAAAATAACCCCGTTTTATTGAAAATCCGTCTTGATTGGCAAGAAAAAACCCGTTTTACAGCCCAGCAAAACGGGTTTTAAGACGATTTTTTAGAATTTTTAGCTTATTTTTGAACAAAAATAAGCCATAAACCACATATTAATTGCGTAAGCAGCTCACTTTTTTTACTATGGTTTTTGATAGGATCTTGTCAATCAAATCCTGACTCAGGCCACGCCGTGTGCGTTGAACCACGCCAGCAAACGTTTCCAGCCGTCTTCTGCGGGGTCTTTGCGGAAGCTGGGGCGATAGTCGGCATGGAAGGCATGGGGTGCGTCGGGATAGAGCACAAACGTCGACGCCTTTGCTGCCGCACCGCCTTGGGCCAAGGCGTTTTGCATTTGCGCCACCGTCGCCACCGGAATGCCCGTGTCCGCCTCGCCGTACAGCCCCAGCACAGGGCCGGCCAACTGAGCGGCCACATCGACCGGATGCTTGGGTGTCAGCGGCGTAGTCGCCCCCACCAAGCGCCCATACCACGCCACGCCCGCCTTGACCTGCGGGTTGTGCGCGGTGTAGAGCCATGTTTGACGGCCCCCCCAACAAAAGCCTGTCACGCCCAAGCGTTTGACATCGCCACCGTGGGCAGCGGCCCACTTGACCGTGGCATCCAAATCCCCCAAGACCTGTGCATCAGGCACTTTGGAGATGACTTCAGCCATCAGCTTGGCCATTTCGCCATAGCTTTGCGCATCGCCTTGACGGACGAACAACTCGGGCGCAATCGCCAAATAGCCCGCACGAGCCAAGCGACGGGCAGTATCGGCAATGTACTCGTGGACACCAAAAATCTCAGACAACACCAACACCACAGGCAAATTGGTTTTACCTGCGGGGGCGGCGCGATAGGCCGGCATTTTGAAGCCGTTGACATCAATGGCAATTTCGCCCGCCGTCAAGCCCTCCGCCGAGGTTTTGATCGCCGTTTGCGCCATGATGGGCGTGACAGAGGCGGCATAGCCCACCCCCACCGCCATCTTCAGGGCCGTGCGTCGCGTTGCGCCCGCTTCTGTGGTTTGACCGGGTACCAAAGCACGCGCATCACTCACCATATCCAAATTCATCGCCAATCTCCTAATGGGTTCAACAGAGTTCAACATTGCTCACACAGAGGCATTCATCTTAACGGGCAAGACGGCTTGGTGTGCGTAGGTCTGTGTGAACCACCTTAAAAGACGGGTGTACTCGTTTCAGCTCCGCCTGTTTTCTTCTTGCTCTAACACGGTCATTTCCTCGGGCGTGAACACCCGTGAGCGCGTATGAAAGGCTTTGCCCTCTGGCCCTTCAAGGGAGAACGTGCCGCCATGCCCCTCGATCACATCGATGATGAGTTGGGTGTGTCGCCAATATTGGTACTGCGCTTTGCCGATGTAAAACGGGCATCCCCCTATATCGCCCAGATACACATCGCCCGCCCCCGTGGTGATTTCGCCCAACAAATAGCAATTGGCGGCGCTGTTGTCGCAACACCCACCCGACTGGTGAAACATCAAACCTGGGCCGTGTTTGGTCTTGAGAAACTCAATCAACTCAACAGCAGCAGGCGTAGCAACGACTTTTTCAACCATGATCTTGTCTCCTGTGTGCATACAACCACCCCGTCAGGCTGCGCCTGCCACCCCTCCGCAGAGGGGAATTGGGTTGCCTCGCTCGTGAAGGGAGTTGAGCAGCCTCACTCGTTGCAGCATCGCAGTCGGCGTGAGACATTCCCCTCCGGTGGAGGGGTGGCAGGCGACCGCCTGACGGGGTGGTTTTTCTTCGATGCAGCGGGTTTTAGAAGAAGCCCAGTTTGTTTTCGCTGTAGCTCACCAACAGGTTTTTGGTTTGTTGGTAGTGGTCGAGCATCATTTTGTGGGTTTCGCGGCCAATGCCAGACTCTTTGTAGCCACCGAAAGCGGCGTG
>DLPA01000093.1:2641-2811 GCA_002479815.1 bacterium UBA7470
GCAGGGTAGGCGTGGTAGCAGTTCGTCCACACGCGGCCTGCTTTGATGGCGCGGCCCATGCGGTAGGCGCGGTTGCCGTTGCGGCTCCACACGCCAGCGCCCAAGCCGTACAGCGTGTCGTTGGCAATCGCCAAGGCTTCGGCTTCGTCTTTGAAGGTGGTCACTGCCAA
>DLPA01000093.1:2938-3912 GCA_002479815.1 bacterium UBA7470
TGCACGTAGTAACCCCCGTCCAAATCGCTGCCCAAGCTGGCTTGGTTGCCGCCGCACAAGACTTCTGCGCCTTCTTGCTTGCCCAAATCCAAGTAAGACAGGATTTTGGTGAGCTGTTCTTTAGACGCTTGTGCGCCCATCATGGTGTCGGTGTCCAGCGGGTCGCCTTGTTGGATGGCGGCAACTCGGGCCAGCACGCGCTCCATGAATTTCTCGTAGATGGATTCTTGAATCAAGGCGCGTGAAGGGCAGGTGCAGACCTCGCCTTGGTTGAACGCGAACAACACCAAACCTTCGATGGCTTTGTCCAAGAAGCTGTCGTCTTTGTCCATCACGTCTTCAAAGAAGATGTTGGGGGACTTGCCGCCCAGTTCCAGCGTGGCGGGAATCAGGTTGTTGGCAGCGGCTTGGGCAATCACGCGGCCTGTGGTGGTGGAGCCGGTGAAGGCGATTTTGGCGATGCGCTTGCTGGTTGCCAAAGGCATACCGGCTTCGCGGCCATAGCCGTTGACGATGTTGAGCACACCAGCAGGCAGCAAATCGGCAATCAAATCCACCAAAATCAAAATGCTGATGGGGGTGTTTTCAGCGGGTTTGAGCACCACACAGTTACCAGCGCCCAAGGCGGGGGCCAGTTTCCATGCCGCCATCAGGATGGGGAAGTTCCAAGGAATGATCTGACCGACCACGCCCAATGGCTCGTGAATGTGGTAGGCCATGGTGTTCTCGTCGATCTCGCTGATGCCGCCTTCTTGGGCGCGTACACAGCCCGCAAAGTAGCGGAAGTGATCGATGGTCAGCGGAATGTCGGCGTTCAGGGTTTCGCGGATGGGCTTGCCGTTGTCCACGGTTTCGGCGTAGGCCAAGCGTTCCAAATTGGCTTCCAAACGATCGGCAATTTTCAGTAGGATGTTGGAGCGAGTGGCGGCATCGGTCTTGCCCCACGCATCGGCAGCGGCATGGGCAGCGTCCAA
>DLPA01000093.1:4046-27209 GCA_002479815.1 bacterium UBA7470
GGTGGAACCCACTTGCCACCGATGAAGTTGTCGTATTGTGCTTTGTAAGCGATTTTTGCACCGTCGGTGCCAGGAGCTGCGTAGCGCATAAATGTCTCTCTCTTCAGTCAAAAACAACAAACAAGGGGAAGGTTGCGCCTCGAAACAATCGTTTGCTCAAGGTCGCTGTCCTTGTCACAAGTTGCGTGCCACCCCAAAACTCCGCATCACCTGACCATGCACAAAATAAATATTAACCTTTCAAATCAATTATTTAAATCGACATCAACATTTTTCTATGCTTTTGTAAGCCCAGCCACGGCTATGACAAAAAGACACATTGCTCTACACAACTGATCCGAGTTGTTACATTTTTTCTATCGGTGTTCCATTATTGATATGCAAAAAATTTCACACGTTTAGGCAGATGTCACACGACCGATGCAGACTTGGTTGCGACCCTGATGTTTGGCCTCGTAACACGCATCGTCGGCTTGACGCATGGTTTTCGACCACGACTCTGCTGTGGGGTATGCAGCAAAGACCACCAAGCCGATGGATGTGCCCAGTTTGAAGTGGTGGTCACGCCATTCAAACGTAAAGTCATGCACCGTTTGGCGCACCCGTTGGGCCACTTCCAGCGCACTTTGTTCGCCCATATCGCGCAACACAATGGCAAACTCGTCGCCCCCCAAGCGGGCCACCACATCTTGCGGCCGAGTTTCGTCCTGGAATAGTTTGGCCATTCGTCGCAACACCACATCACCAGCCTCATGGCCAGCCACGTCATTGACGGGCTTGAATTTATCCAAATCAATCAACAAAAGCACATGTTGTTTGTCGGGCGTACCGTCGGTCTGCTTTGGATCATTCCAACGGGCCAAGGCTGCTTCAAAGCCTCGGCGGTTGAGCAGCCCAGTCAATGGGTCGTGACGCGCCTCGTTTTCTGCGCGTTGTTTTTCTTGTGCCAGCGCATTTTCAAAGCGCGAAATAAATTGCGTCACGCCGACACCCAACGTCAAGCCCAGAACGAACAACACCCCACCCACACCCAGCAATAACAGACGTCCGCTCTCACGTGTGGCCAATGCGTGCTGTTGCAATTGCACCGTCATTTGATGCTGTTGGTTGCCGAACAACTGCAATTCCTGCACCAACTTTCTTTGCAATTCAAATACTTGGTGATCGACCAAATTTTTATGCGCCTCCTCGTCCAAGCCCATCAATAATTGTTGCACCACCAACCGCTGGTGTTGACTCAAAGTCACCGCTTGCACCAACAACTGTGCCAGCATTTTTTCAGAAACAGCATCTAAACTCGAAGCCCTCAGCGCATCTCGTGATCGTCCAAATGCCAAGCCCTCTTGCTCAAACGCGCGTGCATCCTCCTCACGATTCAGAGGGTCTGGCTCTGCCAACATTCGCAGCAGCAGGACAATCCGATTTTGTGCCGTCACTTGCATGGATTGGGCATATCGACTGCGTTCGCCAATGTCTCGGACGGCGAATTCGAAATCTGCGGTAATGCTGTTCAAATACGACAACCCCTGATAAACCAATCCCCCCTGCATGAGCAACAACACCAAAAAGGCGCCCCCCACCAAGCGACTGCTGGACGTCATCGCCTGACGAACCAACGACTGAACAGCACGAAAAAACACAAAGCGATTCAGATCAGTTTTTTGCAGCATATAAAAATGAAAAGTGGAATTCAAATACACACATGGCACGCCCAATGATAAAAACACCCGCATATCTGAACACACGTTTTAGCTTGTTCTGCGCAATGTGCCTAGCCGCATTTACACCATATTCGGCGCCGGCGTGGGCTGCTGAGGTACAAGTCGCCGTCGCAGCTAATTTTGCCGAGCCGCTGAAGGCGGTAGCGGCGGTGCTGGAGAAAACCACGGAGCACAAAGTCGTACCTATTGTGGGGGCGACGGGCAAGCTCTACGCCCAAATCAAACATGGAGCGCCGTTTGAGGTCTTGCTGTCTGCCGATCAAACCACGCCTGAAAAACTGGCTGCCGAGGGGCTGGCGCAGCCCGGCAGTCGCTTCACCTATGCCACCGGAAAATTGGTGCTGTGGTCGGCAGACCCCAAGAAAGTAGATGCCCAAGGCGCGGTGCTCCAATCGCCCAGCTTGAGAAAAGTGGCCTACGCCAACCCCAAAACCGCCCCCTACGGTGCTGCTACTATAGAAGCCATAGCAGCTTTGGGCTTGAATGATGCGCTGGCGGCCAAATTGGTACAAGGTGAAAGCATAGGCCAAGCCTATACCTTCGTCGCCAGCGGCAATGCAGACGTGGGCTTTGTGGCGATGTCGCAAGTGCTGGAAGGCGGGCGGCTGAAATCAGGCTCGATGTGGGTGCTGCCCGGCAAGCTCTACCGCCCCATTCAACAAGATGCCGTGTTGCTGAACAAAGGCGCACAGAATCCGGCGGCATTGGCCTTGCTGCAACTGCTGAAAAGCGAGCGCATCAAAGACTTGATCCGCTCCTACGGCTACGCATTGTGATGCGGGCGATGTGCTGATGCTCACGCCGACCGAACTGCAAACCCTCGCCCTCACCCTCAAGGTCGCCACGCTGACCACGGTCATTTTGTGGGTGGTTGGCATCCCCTTGGCGTGGTGGCTGACCCGCTCGCGCTCGTGGGTGCAGCGTCCGGTGGCTGCTGTGATCGCCCTGCCCTTGGTCTTGCCGCCCTCGGTCTTGGGCTTTTATTTGCTGGTTTTACTTGGGCCAAACGGCCCCATCGGGCAAACCATGCAATCTTTAGGGCTGGAGCTGCTGCCCTTTACCTTCAAAGGCTTAGTGGTGGCCTCGGTGCTGTATTCCTTGCCCTTCATGGTGCAGCCCGTTCACAACGCGATGATGGCCTTGGGCGAGCGCCCACTAGAAGTCGCCGCCACCCTACGCGCCTCGCCTTGGGACACGTTTTTCACAGTGGTGCTGCCGCTGTGCAAACCCGGGCTGGTGACGGGCACGATCATGAGCTTCGCCCACACAGTCGGCGAGTTTGGCGTGGTCTTGATGGTTGGCGGCAACATCCCGGGCGTGACCCGCGTGGTGTCGGTGCAGATGTACGACCATGTGGAAGCGTTGGAATACCACGAAGCCCACCGCCTCGCCGCCGTGATGCTGATCTTCTCCTTCGCGGTGCTGCTGGCGCTGCACAGCTATCAGCAAACACAGACCAAGCATCAAAAATAATATCAAAATAATATCAAAAAAATAGCTGCTCATGCTTGAAAATAAAGCGCCAGAACCCCATCATACCCTGCATCTGCGTGCCCAATTGCAACGCAAAGATTTTGCGCTGGATGTCGATCTGCGTTTGCCGGCGCGTGGGGTGACGGCGCTGTTTGGCCCGTCGGGGTCGGGGAAAACGACGTGCTTACGCATCATGGCGGGACTGGAGCCGCACGCGCAGGCGCACGTCCAAGTGGGCGATGCCTGTTGGCAAAGCGGGCAAGACGCGCACCACTTCGTCCCCCCGCACCAACGCGCCATCGGCTACGTCTTTCAAGAAGCCAGCTTGTTTGCCCACTTGAACGTACGCGACAACTTGCGCTACGGCTACCAACGCACCCCCGCCGCCCAGCGTCGCCATGCGTGGGATCAGGGCTTGACGCTGCTGGGCATCGGCCACCTGCTGCCACGCTACCCGCACGAACTGTCGGGAGGCGAACGGCAGCGAGTCGCCATCGCACGTGCCCTCGCCACCAGCCCGCAAGTGCTGTTGATGGACGAACCGCTGGCGGCCTTGGACGCAGCTCGCAAAGCCGACATCCTGCCGTGGTTGGAGCAATTGCACGAGCAGCTCGACATTCCCGTCCTCTACGTCACCCACGCCCTAGAAGAAGTGATTCGGCTGGCCGATCATGTCGTCTTGCTCGACCAAGGCCGCGTGCAAGCGCAAGGCGATGTGGCAGACATGCTCACCCGCACCGACTTGCCACTGGCCCAAGGCGAAGGCGCTTCTACGCTGATCGAAGCCCTGACGTGTGACCTCAGCCAAGCAGCCGAGGGCGAAGACCTGAGCGGGATGTGCGTGCTCTCCTTCATCGGAGGGCGCTTGCTCATCCCGCAACTGCGCCAGCCCGCCCTGCCGCCGCGCACGCTGGTGCGGGTACGCATACAGGCGCGTGACGTGAGTCTCGCCCTAGACCCACCGCAACGCACCAGCATCTTGAACGTCCTCCCTGCCACCATCACCGACCTCACCCCCGACGGTGCTAGCCAAATGCTGATCGGCCTCAACCTAAACCTAGGGCCAGCGCCCACCCCCTGCCGCCTGCTGTCGCGCATCAGCCGCACCTCCACCCACCGCTTGGGGCTGACGGTGGGAATGCCCGTCTATGCTCAAATCAAAGGCGTGGCGCTGGTGCGGTGAGTGGATCGTACGAAAAGAGACGCGATCAAAAATCCTGGTGACAAGCGATTGCAGCACTTAGCGTTAGCATCTGGCCCATCATGCACGCGACATCTGCTTCTCATCCGCCCGCCATCCCCCATGTGCCTTTACGCCAAGATGCCCAAGTCATCGGCTTGGTGGGGCTGGCCCATGCCACTTCTCATTTTTCACACCTGCTGTTGGCCCCTCTCTTTCCGGTGTTCATGCGCGACTTTGGACTGAGCTACTCGGATGTTGGGCTGCTGATGAGCCTCTTTTTTGTGATTTCTGGCACGGGGCAAGCCCTGTCAGGCTTTGTGGTGGACCGCGTGGGTGCGCGGCCTGTGCTGTTTGGTGCGATCGGCTTGTTTTTGTTGGCTTCGGTGGCGGCGGCCTTGGCTCAGGGCTATATCGGTTTGATGCTGGTCGCAGTGTTGGCAGGCTTGGGCAATGCGCCCTTTCACCCAGCGGACTTCACCATTTTGAACCAGCGCGTATCCACACCCAGATTAGGCCATGCGTTCAGCGTGCATGGCTTAACAGGCAATCTGGGCTGGGCTTTAACACCTGTATTTTTGGTCGGTATCACCGCCCTCAGCGATTGGCGCACCGCCTACTGGTGTGCAGCTGGGTTGTACATCGTCGTTTTGTCGGTGCTGTATTGGCAACGCAATTGCTTGAAGACAGAGGTCGTCGTTCGTCATGTCGATGCCCCCAAGGGGGCTGATCTGCAATTCATGAAGCTGCCTGTGGTGTGGTGGTGTTTTGCATTTTTCTTTTTCTCCACCATGACTTTGGCCGTGGTGCAAAGTTTTGGCCCCTCGATTTTGAAAGCGGCACACAACGCCAGTTTTGAATTAGCCACGTTGACGGTCAGCGCCTATATGTTGTGCGGTGCAGTGGGCATGGCAGTGGGTGGATTTATCGCCGCCACGCATCAGGCGCGCTCGGATCGCATCGTGGCGTGGGCCATGGGCACGGGGGCGGCCTTGCTGTTGCTGTGCGCCACAGGCGGGTTGGGCGCGACGGGGACGCTGGTCGGCTTGGCCGCCACGGGCTTTGCCGTCGGTATAGGGGGGCCAAGTCGTGATTTGATGATTAAAAAAGCCACCCCCAAAGGCGCGACGGGGCGGGTTTATGGCTTGGTGTACTCAGGTTTGGATTTGGGTTTTGCCGTTTCCCCTGTGTTGTTTGGCTGGTTCATGGATAAAGCTTGGTACGCAGCTACCTTGGCTGGTGCGGCTTTCATGCTGCTGGTGGCTGTGTTTGCTGCTATTGGTGTAGGACAACGCACCGTTGGGCACAAGGGGGCATGAAGGCGGGTGTTCTCATGCGCGGGTTCAATTGCGCCACAATCAAGGCTTTATAACCCCTATCAAGGAGTGCGTCCATGAAAGGCGACCCCCAAGCCATTGCCCATCTGCAAGCACAGTTGCGCAACGAATTAACAGCCATCAACCAGTATTTTGTCCACTACCGCATGCTCAAGCATTGGGGGTTTGACAAATTGGCAGCCAAAGAATATGCCGAAAGCATCGGCGAAATGAAACACGCCGATGCGCTGATGGAACGCATTTTTATGCTGGACGGGCTACCCAATCTGCAAGACTTGGGCAAGCTCAACATCGGCGAAGACGTGCCAGAAATCCTCAGCAGCGACTTGGCCCTAGAACGTGGCGCACAAGCGACCCTCAAAGAGGGCATTGCCCATTGCGAGTCTGTGCGTGATTATGTGTCGCGTGATCTGTTGGAGGGCATTTTGAGCGACACCGAAGAACACATCGACTTTTTGGAAACCCAACTCGAACTCATCGCGCGTGTCGGGCTGCAGAATTATTTGCAAAGCATCATGGGCACTCCCTCATGAACCAAGCGCCAGTGGTGATTTAAAACTCACCCTTGACCACCGGAAAGCCCAACGCATCCCAGTCCAGCATTCCACCACGGTAGTAGTAAATCTTGTCGGTGGGGAAACCCTCTCGGGTCATCGCCAAAATAGCGGTGGGGCTTTGTGGACAAACCGGGCCATTGCAAAAAGCATAGACCTTTTTCGCACTGCTGCAATCCCATTTGCCTGCGGCTTTTTTGCAGCCCAACTCATCCAACCGCTGCGCCACTTCGGTATAAACGATGTGCTTAGAACCCGGAATCGTGCCATCTACCCGGTCATTAGGTTCGCGCATATCCACCAGCAACGCATCTTTGTCGTTCATGGCGTGGAGGATTTCAATTTCCCCCACAGGGTGAACGCCAGGTACAGGCACTAAGGGCTGCAACCACCCTTTGTTTTTGGCACATTTGGTCATGGTGCGACGAATCACTATGTCCTTGCCATCGGCCCCTTTCACTACAAACTGGGTGTCAGTGCCAATGATGCGTAGGTATTCAGGTGCAGCCGTTTGGGCCAATGCAGCAGGACCAGACAGCGCCAGCACAGTCCCCAGACTCAGCAACAAAGATTTCATAGTCACTTTCATTAAAAAATACAAATATAAACATTAATAAATATAAATGTCTTTGACATTCATCAATGTTTATCGCATCAAATGCGATTAATTCTTATTTGATGCGATAATCGCGCCATTCACCTACCAGCCAGCCAGTGCGTCCGTTGAGGACACTGCACGCGTCTTCGTGCATTGCCTTCGGTGTGCATCAGCCAGCCGATCACCCTTGTTTTGCGGTTCGCCTGCTATGCCACACCAGATGATTTCTGAATCACAACCTCGCTCAATCTTTGATAAAAAAGCACCAACAGCGCATGAATTTGAAGCTGTTCAAAGCAAAAAGGCGACACTTCTGCCCCTAGGCGCGATGCTCTTGGCAGGCTCGGTGTCGGGCTTGACGTGGGCGCAGGCCGCGCCAGCGTCCGACGGAACCACACTCAAAACCGTCACCGTCAAAGAAGCCGCACAAGCCCCAGAAGGCAAAGACAGCCTACGCGCCACCGAGACCACCATCGGTAAAGGCAAGCAACAATTGCGCGACATTCCACAGTCCGTCACCGTCATCACCGAAAAGCTGATGGACGACCGCAACTTTGACACCATGAAAGAGGTGCTGAAAACCACCGGCGGCATCAGCTTTTTGGCTGCCGAAGGCGGCGAGGAAGACATACGCTTGCGTGGGTTTGCGCTGCAAAGCACCGGCGATGTGTTTGTCGATGGGATGCGTGACCCCGCCTTTTACGACCGCGACACCTTCAACCTCGACCGCATGGAAGTCTTGCGTGGCTCGGCCTCCTTGCTGTTTGGGCGCGGCTCCACGGGCGGTGCGGTCAATATGGTCAACAAAGTGCCACGTTTGATCGACGAGCATCAAGTCGATTTGACCGTGGGCAGCCACGGCTACAAACGCGCCGTGGGCGACTTCAATCTGAAAACGGGTGACAATGCCGCTTTGCGCATCAACGCGATGGCGACCAAGGCCGACAACAACGGCGCAGGCTCCAGCATCGATAAAAAGGGCATCGCCGCCACCTACCGCCACGGCATCGGCGAGACGAACGAAATCTCAGCCAGCATTTACCACTTGGACAATAACAACGGCATGAACTACGGACTGCCGTGGATACGCCCCACCGCAGCCTCGCCCGCGAGTGCCACCACCGTGTTACCGCTGGATCCGAAAGCCTATTACGGCATGGGCAGCGACTACAACGCAGGACAAGCGACCGTGTTCACCCTCAGCCATACCCACCGCTTTGACCGCGACAATGAGCTGACCACCAAAATTCGCAAAGGCCATTACGAACGCGACCAACGCGCCAGCGCCATTCGCAACTGTGGCCCCAATGCCACCACGGGGGCGGCCAACGCCAATTGTCCTCAAATCACCATCCCCGTCAGCTTGGCGACGTTTGGCCCCAATTCGGTGTTCACCCGTGGCACGAATTTGAAGATGCAGGACATGGACAACCTCTATGCCCAAACCGACTTCAGCGGGAAATTCGAGGCTTGGGGCATGAAGCACGAGTTGCAAGCAGGGATGGATGTTGCCCAAGAGGAAAAAGTCGCCTATGGCGCACGCAGTGCCGCCCAAGGCGGTGTCGTACCCACCAAAGCCACCATCACCGCAGGTGGTGTGACCACCAACAACTGGGTCAATGAGGGTTCAAGGGTGTTGCGCGACACCAGTCGCTATACCTCCAACACCTATGGCCTTTACCTGCAAGACTTGGTGCAAGTGGCACCGCACTGGAAAGTCTTGGCGGGCTTGCGCTACGACAACCTGAGTGGCGACTACGATGCCTACGCGATCCCCACCAATGCCGCTGGCCCTGTCACCACCAGCAGCTACCGCATGAAAGTGTCCGAAGTCAGCAAGCGCGTGGGCGTGTTGTACCAGCCTGATGCCTTGCACAGCTTCCACTTCAGCGCCGCGACCTCGTTCAACACCTCGGGCGATGCCTACTCGCTGGGCGCGAGCAATGCCGACACGCCGCCCGAGAAAAGCATCAACATCGAGTTCGGGGCCAAAATCGACTCTGCCGACAAGCAATGGACGACCCGCTACGCCGTGTTCCGCTCTACCAAGCTGCACGAACGCAATACCGACCCGCTGGTCAACCTGACCACGCTGTCGGGTAAGCGCCATGTGGCGGGCTTTGAGTTCGACATCACCGGCCGCCTAACCCCGCAATGGGAGATTTACGGCTCTTATATGTGGATGCCTGTCGCCAAAATTGACACCGCCGTCACGGGTGGCGAAGCCTTGGGGTCACGCCCCAGCCTTATCCCCTACCACTCGGGCACGATTTGGAGCACCTACCAAATCACCCCCAAACTGCGCGTCGGTGCGGGCCTGAACTTCCGTGGCAAACAAACCCCCAACCGCAATCCGGGCTGGGAAGTGCCAAGCTGGGTCACGGCTGATTTGATGGCCGAATACAAATTCGACTTCGACCGCCTCACCCTCAAAGCCAACCTGTCCAACGTCACCAACAAACGCTATGCCGACCAGTTGTACAGCGGCCACTACATCCCGGGCGCGGGTCGAGTGCTGCAAGTGACGGCGAATATCAAGTTCTGATGTTGTTTCTCCAAGGTTCATCTGTGTGGAACCTTTTTATGCCACCCGAGTGTTTCTGCCTTGGGTGGCTTTTTTTGATTTTCTGGAGTCTCACTCATGCTCCTCACCCTGCCTGATGTGTTAAGTCCCTCAGAACTGCAACTCGCCCGCGAATTGTTGGCTCATGCGCCGTGGCAAGCGGGCCGTGACAGCGCGGGTACACAAGCCCGCAGCGTCAAACACAACGAGCAACTGCCGCACGACTGCGAAGCCGCCACCCACATCCGCCAAATGGTGCTGCAAGGGCTGCACCGCTCGCCCTTGTTTTTCAGCGCGGCCTTGCCCCTGCGCATCTTCACGCCCCGCATCAACCGCCATGGCGGTGAGGCCAATGCCTACGGCCCACACATCGACAACGCCATACGCCTCAAAGCGCGGGAACCGCAAGAAGGGGGTGGCACGGAGTACGTTCGCACCGATGTCTCCTGTACCGTGTTTTTGAACGACCCTGACGAGTACGAGGGCGGCGAACTGAGCATCAGCGACACCTATGGCACGCGCGGCGTGAAGCTGCCCGCCGGTCATGCCGTGCTGTATCCGGGGACGAGTCTGCACCAAGTCACCCCCGTCACACGCGGGCAACGGCTGGCCTGTTTTTTCTGGGTGCAAAGCATGGTACGCAGCGACGAGCAGCGTCGGCTCTTGTTCGAGCTGGACATGAACCTCTTGCGCTTGCGCCAGCAACACAGCGAAAGTGCCGAAACCACGGCCTTGACCGGAACGTATCACAACCTGCTGCGGATGTGGGCCGAGACATGAGCCAGCGCCCTTATGCCCACCCCCCCCTTTCACCCCTACCCACTCTTGCACCACTCACCCCCGTCGCCCCCGACATCGTGAGCTTGCGCGACCACGAACGAGAAGCCCGCCAGCATTTGGATGAGGCGCGATGGGCCTATCTTTGCGGTGGTGCTGCCGATGAACGCACGGTGACAGACAACCAACGTGCATGGCAAGAATTGCGCCTTCAACCCCGCGTACTTCAACATCTGAGGCAAGGCCACACCCGCCTAGAGCTGCTGGGCCGCACCTTGGCCCATCCCCTGCTGGTGGCTCCTATGGCTTATCAACGGCTGGCGCACCCCGATGGCGAATTGGCAATGGCCTTGGCCGCCGCCGCACAACAAACCGGACTCATCCTCAGCACCCAAGCCAGCGTGTATTTAGAACACGTCGCTGCCGTGGTGCAGCAGATGCGTGATGACACGGCTCCAGCCTCCGCCTCAACGCCATCCATCCACACCCCACTGTGGTTTCAGCTTTATATGCAGCCGCGTTGGGACGACACGCTGGCCTTGATCGACCGCGCTCAAGCGGCAGGCTTTGAGGCGCTGGTCTTGACCGTCGATGCCCCCGTACAAGGCGTGCGCGACCGCGAACGACGCACAGGCTTTACCTTGCCACTGGACGTGGCTGCTGTGAACCTCCCGCCCCCCACACCGTCACCTGAACCACCGAACGCATGGACGGGCGTGCTGCGCCATGCCCCCACATGGCAAGACATCGCCGACTTGCTGCGCCAGCTTGAGCAGCCAAGCACCCATCGGCGGCTGCCCGTCTTGCTCAAGGGCATTCTCCACCCCGACGATGCACGACGGGCGCGAGACGTGGGCGCGGCGGGCGTGATCGTCTCCAACCACGGCGGGCGCACGCTGGACACCGCCCTCCCCACGGCATGGGCACTGCCCGCCATCGCCCAAGCCGTTGGTGCAGACCTCGCGGTGTTGGTGGATGGTGGCCTACGGCGCGGCACGGACGTATTCAAAGCCTTGGCACTGGGCGCAGATGCAGTGCTGATCGGTCGGCCCTGTCTGCACGGCTTGGCTCATGCAGGCGCGGCGGGCGTAGCCCATGTCTTGCGCCTGCTGCGTGATGAGTTAGACGCAGCGATGGCGCTGTGTGGCTGCGCTACCCTTGCCGACATTCACATCGACAGAATTTTTCAAAAAATAGAGTAAAAAAGGTGAGCTGCTTACGCAATTTTTACTTGGCTTTCGGCTTATTTTTCCATGAAAATAAGCCTGATTTTTATAAAAAATAGCTTTTTATACGCTCAAAAACCTGTTTTTCAGATCTCCACAGGATTTAGGGGGATTATTTTTCAGTTTTTTGGCCTTTTTTAAAGAATTAAAATGGCTGAAAGCCACGTATTACTTGCGTAAGCAGCTCATATTTTTTACTATTTATTTTTTATTGCTTGTCTCCGCAGATGTATCGTATCAAACGAAAAAGCCGCCTTTGAATTTTTAGGCGGCTTGAGAGAGCAATGCAAACAAAATGCCAAACGACGGTTTAAGCGCGCACTGCTCTTAATTTGTAAGAAAAATCTTGCAATGCAGTGATACCACTTGCTTCAGCGCGCTGACACCAAGCCTGCAATGCCAACGCCAATTGCTCACGATTCAGATGTTGACTGGACCACAATTGGCGCAACTCCTCGCGCATGGCGTACATCTGGGCCAATACGGGATGTTGGGCGCGAACTTGTTCTAGTTGCGGGCGCAAAGCTGCTGGGATTTTTTCATCATCGCGGTGCAACCAGCGACGTGCGGTTTTTAGTAAGGCAATGTCAGACTCTTTCGCTTGTGCAGCAGCGGCTTTCAATTCGGCCTTGCAGGCCAAACGCATCTCCCGCGCGTAGTTGGCCATCACTTCATAGCGATGGGCAATGATGGCTTCTAGGGTTTTTTCATCCGCAACAGGTTTGACGTCGCCAAAGACGATTTGAGGGGCTGTTTTACGCGCCTTAGCCAGCCCTACAGTTTCCAGCACACGAATGTAGAGCCATCCAATATCAAACTCATAGGGTTTCACCGACAACTTGGCCGATGTGGGGTAGGTGTGATGGTTGTTGTGCAACTCCTCCCCACCGATCAAAATACCCCAAGGGGAGATGTTGGTACTGGCATCGACCGCCTCAAAATTACGGTAGCCCCAGTAATGCCCAATACCGTTGATGATGCCCGCTGCGGTCACAGGAATCCAGAGCATCTGTACGGCCCAAACGGTCAAACCGGCTGCGCCAAATAAAGTCAAATTCAAGATCAACATCAAAGCTACGCCTTTCCAGGAATGGCGTGTGTACAAGTGACGCTCAATCCAGTCGTCAGGAGTACCATGACCATAACGTGCCATTGTGTCTTGGTTTTTGGATTCGGCACGATACAGCTCTGCGCCTTCCCAAAACACTTTTTTGATACCAAACACCACAGGGCTGTGCGGGTCGCCTTCGCGCTCGCATTTGGCGTGGTGCTTGCGATGAATGGCTGCCCACTCTTTGGTGACTTGGCCTGTCGTCAACCACAGCCAAAATCGAAAGAAATGCGACGGAATCGGATGCAGGTCAACCGCGCGATGGGCTTGATGGCGATGTAAAAATATGGTCACTGACGCAATTGTGATGTGCGTCATGACCAATGTGATGATGACCAATTGCAACAATGTGGGATCGATCAGGCCGTGTGCCAGCCAGTTCACCACTGCATCCAAAAATTCCATGATTGACCTTCAAAAAAACAGGCTTTTTTATGCCCGATCCTGTAATTTTAGGCGGCTTCAAGGCCATGTAGCAAAAAATATCTGTGGTGAGGACACGGTTTCTAAAATAAAAAACCGCCTGTAGGCGGTTTTTAGAATTCGATGTACATCGTCTGCAAATTACAGTTTGCGACAAACGGTGTACCAAGGGGTTGCCGTCGTATCTACATAGACTCGGGTGGTCGCAACTGCGAGAGCAACCGGCGCATTGAAGTTGGCAGCAGGTGCGTTCGCGCGAATATTGCCCGTCTGAGGGTTTCCATCATCCAATTGGCGGTCCAGTTGTTCGGCAGCCTTTGCTGGCAAGCTGGCACAAAACGCAGTCACTATGCCAAAGTTCATTGCAGTAGCCCCTAAGCCAACGCCATAGTTGGAACCGAAGGGGGTTTTCTCTGGCGTCTGAGATAAAGCGGCCGTGGACAGGTCACCGGCCACCAAACCTGACGCACGCAAGTGTTGCCAAGCGTTACCCGCCTCGTTCGCTCCACCCAGCAGGACCTGCGCCAAGGTTGCAGGCGCAAGAGAGCCTCCACCGTTGCCGGAAGTTGCGGCCGCACCTGCGACGGCGGTGGTCCAGCGTGCAGCGGCGTTTGGATCATCACCAGGCAGGAAACGATAGCGATCTTGATAGGTGTAAATGGCAGCCGTCATGTTTTCAAAATCGTTGACCACACGCTTGATCTTAGATTGCTCGATCAACTCTTGGCCTTTCAAGACACCCCCCAAGAGCAGTCCAATGATGACTAAAACAATCGCAATCTCGATCAGGGTGAAACCAGACTGACTGGGACGAGAAGAAGGCATGCACTTGGCTTTCATAAACAACCTTTCAAAAAGTTAACGCTGCTTTTTAACAAGAATGGTGATATTTTGAACAAGACAAAGGAGTCATCCCAGTCAAGAAATTTGACACTCATGGGTGCAGACCACGAGAGACGACCAAAGGAATACGCAAAGAGAACAACACACCTTTGGTATTCAGGGTCGCTTGTAAGTCTCCGTTGGCGTCACGCAAGTTACGACGCGCTTGATACAAACCCAAACCCGACTGACTGGACAATTGCAAAGGCTCAAAGGGCCGCTGAGGCCAGGGTGTTTTTAAATGGGGCGTTTGCAACTCAGCCAGCAGAAAGTGCCGCTCTGTTCTTAATTGCCAGACCAAGGGCGGATGACTCACCCGTACATCACTGTCCCTGACGATGTTGGACAACAAATTGTCCAGTGCCCGCTCCAGGGCTTGTGCAGACTGCTGGTTGATGGAGAGCGTGGCAAGATCGGTATCTTGTTTTTTCTGTGGATCGAATAGCTTGCCGTGGAGAAAGATTTGAATCTCTAAACCAGACAACAAAGCAGCATCCCTAATGATTACAGTAGGGCTTTTATTTTGTGTGCTTTGTGGTGGGGGGACATTCAATGGATTTTTAGCAGACGCAGTGGTGGTAGCGGCCAGCAAACGGTGTGCTTTTTCTAGTACCAATGGGGCTTGTTGCTGCAACCTTTTTGCGAGCCGTGGCAGTTGTTCTGGGGTTGCCTCCTCAAACTCTTCCGCCAGCATACCGACCCACTGCGCCAAGTTGCGCATGTCATGTTGCCAATACAAATGTACGGCGGCGCGCTGTGCCAAGGCCACAGCCACGGCTTGCGTGTGGGCACGCATCTGAGCGAGCCATGCCTGTGCAAAAACATCCAAAACGGCAAGTACCAGCATTCGCGCCTCATTCGTGCGCGCCAAGGCAGCCCATGTGACCTGAATCTGACAATCAGGGCCTGCATCTAACATTTTCCCAGGCCACACCGGAGAGACAGCTGCCCCCCATTGACCTCCGACAGGATCGCCGAACCACTGGCCTTCCCAGCGCAATCCTGTAACGCCCGCGGTCTGCAGGATATGCTGCGCTCTTTCCGGCCACAGCGTTGGGTGCATATCGGTTGGCAAGTCCAGCAACGCACGCAAACAAGCGCGCGTTTTGCTTCCGCGATGCCAAACAGCACCCGCGGCCAACAACAAGGCCAGCCCCATCACCACGAACAACAAGGCCAATAGATCAAACGCTGTCATGACCGCAATGGTGACGGTATCTCAAAGTGGAGTGGTCTTTGAATACCGTACTTTTTCATGTGATAGTAAAGTTGCTCGCGCTCCAAGCCCAACATACGGGCCGCTGCTGTCACGTTGAAGCGTGTCGTGTATAGAACGTGGCGGATCAATTGCTCAGCAACCCCGTCACTGACTTCTTTTACACCTTCACTGAGCGCCGCAGTGAGTGTCAAGTGCACCTGTCCCTGCATGAGCAAATCACTTGCCTGCTGGGAAAACCACGCAGCCCGTTGCACCGCGCGGCGCATTTCACGCAAAGATGTCGGCTTCACCAAAAAATCAAACGCCCCATCACGAACCGCCTGTTGACCTATGGCGTGATCGTTCTGCCCCGTCAGCACGGTGGCACGCAACACGGGCCAATCTCGGACAAGGCATCGCAGCAGAGACAGCCCTTCATCGGGCACAGAGGGACGCGGGGGCAAACCTAAATCTAACAGGGCGACACACGGAAAATGATGGGGAATGGTTTTCTCCATCAGTTGTATCGCAGCGGCTTTATCGTGAGCGAGTAAGACAGTCCAGCCATCATCTTCAAATGCTTGCCGCACCCAATCAGACAGAGGCAAGTCATCCTCTACCCACAATAAAGAGCAAAAGGGCACACCGGTCTCCTCAGTCGAGAGACCACCCCAATTTGTTGTGTTAATCATGATCACCAAAAATTGCTGCGACCCAAGGCCCGATGGACACCGCAAATCCACCGAATAACAAGCCAAAACCCACCACAATCCTCACCAATAACCACTCGCTGGCCACATCGGGTGTGATTGCCAAACTCATATAACCAGCCAACAGCATCAAGACACCCACTGCTCTGTGCCAACGTTGACGGGTCTTTTTTCTTGCAAGGGCGTACTGAAATCGAGACTCTGTCTGTATCGAGTCGCCAAAACGCGATTCAGCAAATTGAGTGCTGCGTTGGAACTCGTTTTTCATGGGTTTTTAGGTTGCAACCCTGCATCGGATGCGACTTTGATGATGGAGGGATGCAGGACAAGGTCATCGTAATAACTGGCTGGGTTTTCATCAAACAAAGCATCGACATAAAAATCGTTAGGACTTATCGTTCGGAGTGCCAAATTATTTCTGTTGATATTTTCAAGAGGGCCAGGGCCTGCGCCTGACGCTGCACCACTGAATGTCCCCCCCGGTAAATAAGCACCGACTTTGTTGGGGCCATGACTGATCAAGAAATAAGCAATTCCATTTCCTGTCGCTTTACTGGCCAGTTCGCTGGCACTGCCCGGTGCACAAGGCGTTGCACGGCACAAACGAAAACCACGAACGCTCAACCAGTTCAACACGACTGGCGAAACTGTCGGATTGAGACCAGACATATCCAGGCCGTCATTGGCTGTCAAGGCAGTCGCTGTGACGCCCCACACCTTATAGGTGACCAAGGCACCCCATGCGTCAATCACATCGTTTTGTACCAGCCCTAAAGTACGCCACGGCACTACGCCATTGTTTAAACCAAGGGCAGTGCACACACCTCCGGCAGATTGCTCCAGTCCCTCGTTGACATTCCCTGTCAGCAGCGCACCATTGGCAGGACATGGCAGTCGGCGATGAATCATCACAAAGCGTGTGAATGCTTTTTCCAAACTGTCTAGTTTGGCCTTGGTATCTTGTCGTTTGTTGTGATCCATCATCGTATTGGTGAGCGGCAAAAACATCGCGCCCATGATGCCCATGACCAGCAGCACCAAGGCCATTTCAACCAGAGAAAAACCTCGATTTTTCATTGCATATCTCATAAGGAGGATGTGAACACCATTTTTGACAGGTCTGACGCTTGGGTTTACGGGATTTTTGGGGGTTTTACGCCAAAACTGCCGCCAGGTACGACATCAGTGACTTCCGACCGGATCAGGTCTGCTCTTTGGCCAGGACGCAAAACCAGCTCTTTTTGATCGGGTGCGTTCAGCCGGACGCGATCTGCTTCAACCTCAACGCTCCAGCCACCATACGAATCACCCGAGCGAATCGTTGCACCGTTCAACCATGCACTGCGACCTGTTGCCGTTTGTGAGATCCCTTGCAGTTCAAGGCTCGTGACCAAAGGCGTACTCGGTGAAACCGCATCAGTGTTTGGGACCGTGTGTCTTTCAACGACGGCGCGATCGGCGTGGCCTGCTTGTCTTTGAGTTTCAATCTGCTGACGTTCAGTCACATCAAAAAAAAGACGAGGCCAAAGCACACTCAGTTTTTGGATACTGGCGTTGTGTTGTTTATCAGGCTCGGCATGTGCAACCGCAACGCCATCCAAGAAAAGCATCACCAATATCCACAAAAGTGCAATGAAATGCTGTCTCATGAAGCAGACACATTCTGTACGTTTGTCGATGCAGGTTCAATGTGCAAAAAGTTGACACGGCACTTCATATCCAAATTGGTCGCGCGTCTGTCAAAACTGCAATGCTCCAGACGAGCGACACGGTTGTGCTTGTCCATGATATGTGTCATCAGCGTCAACGCCTCAATGTCGTGTACACCGCTCAATTGAATGTCCATCGCGTGACGTGTGACGCGTGCATTGATGGCCTGGGCCTGCGGTAAATCTAAGACCTCTGGCGGTAAGAGCACAAATGTAAGCTGCGAACGCAAGTGATGCGCTTCGGCAATCCGCTGCACATCTTCAGCCCAAGTAGGCCGAGGCAGTCCATCCATCAGACCACTGGCTTTTAATTGGTCAAAACTGCGCCTGTGCGTGTCCAAATCAAGTTGGTCTGCTTGCGCCTGAGACAACTCGGCTTGGGCTGCTTGCAAATTCGATTGAGCTGTTTGCCACGAAGGTGCAAGGTGGTGCGACCAAAAGATCAATGCACCCCACACTGCAGTCAAAAAACCCACCAAGGTCAATAGAATGAATACATCCCTTTTGAGCAAGGGCCACAGCGCAGACCATCTGTTCATCGTGATATTTCCGTTGTATCAAGCGCATTCAGGGTGTCTCCCTTGGTTGCGGGGCTTAAACACCATTTCCACTCTGGCAGAGAGACAGATACACCGACAGATTCCACCGAGATTGGAGCCACAGCAGCCTGCTGCAGAGGATCAACCTTGACACGCCATGCCTTCCAACGTTGAATCGTTTGCGCCGCCTCCTCTAGTAATCGCTGCCGCTCACGCGGGCTGGTGTTTTCGTGAGGCGCGATTTCAAAACTCCATTCGACTTGCAGTGTGTCATCACTTGTATTTGCGTTAGGGGCCACAGGTGCTACTGCATTCGCCGCCTCACACGCTTGAGGCTGTAGCCTCAAGCTGGAGTGGTTCAAACGAGTCTGGGTTTGTTGCGAAAGCAACTGTCCTAACGCCCAAAACGGAGGCAACAACTCGATGCCATGCGCTAACTCTTGGCGCTGGACTTGTATGGCCAAGCGCATGACGCCTGTATCGACACCACTGGCAGTGATCGCTTGTTGGATCACCAGCGCCTGATGGTGCATATCGACTGATTGCCGTTCTGCGTCTTGAGTTTGTTGGCGTTGAGTCCATGCGTCCACAGCTTGGCTGTATGCACCCCAAAGCAAACCGACCACCAACAGCATGCCACTCAGAAGTACCGCACGCTTGGCCTGCTGAGCCAAATAAAAACGCCTCTCATGCACATTGGCCATTTGCCCTGGTACCTGCCGTTGTGCAAGTTTGACAAAGGCAGGCCATACCAAGGTACGAAAAGGGCGAATAGGCTCTCGGCGCGGCAATAATTGAAGTCCATTTGCTTGCAACTCAGCCTCGAAACCCTCTGGGGGGTTTAAAACAGCCAGTACTGGTTGGAGACCACGATCCAAGATACGATTGTCTTGTAAGTATTTGATTGTGTCTGTGAGTTCTTGTACATAGGTGGTGCTGTCAAACAGCAATCGTGAAAAGACTGGTATATCTTCTTTCAACAACACCAGGCGTAAGCCATACGATTGGGCAAGTGCCAGCAACACACAAGGTTGACCAGCCGTGTCCTTTTGCGAGACCATCCAGATTGAGATCAAATAGCTCAAACTCCACACCCCCACCACCGGGCGCTCCAGCAAGAGTTGCTGCGCTATGGTCTCTTTGAGTGAGAGCGATGGGACACCTAAACCATTTAAAGAAAAGGGTTTTGATAGGAACGGCCAACTCGAAGGTGTTTGCCACACTGCCCTAAACGGCGTGTCGGGCAGCAAAGACTCCATTTGGATTTGCACAAAGCTTTGTCTGTCTTTACCCGTTACAGCAGGAACACCGATTTGAACGTGCGTCTCTTCAATTAAGTCGGCGACGATGACTACTGGACATGAAGGCGACGGCGCTTGTGCCATTTCATGTCCAGTGACGTCCAGCCATGTATGCCCCAAAGGGTGAACCAGCAAGATCGCTGGAGTTTGATTGTGTGGGAACAAGTCCTTGAGCATATTTGCGCTGCGCTTCACGTTCTGACCTTGGATACCGTGTCGTAAATCGGCCCCATGACAGCCAACATAATCCAGCCCAGAATCAAGCCCAAAGTCACCGTCAAGACAGGTTCGATCAGGGCCTGTACCTTGCCAATAGACTCATCAATGTCACGATTAAAAAAATAGCTGACGTTTGCTAAAGCGTCGTCTAAAGCACCTGTTGCTTCACCCACGCGCAACATACGAACCACCAAAGAAGGAAATAAATCCTCTACCGCAAATGCGTCACTGATGGGCATACCTGTTGCAATGCGTTGACGGGCGCGCGCTACGGCTTTTTGTATAGGTAAGCTGCCACTGATTTTTTCGCAATATCCCAAGGCCTCAATCACAGGAATACCGGTGCGATACATCAGCGCAAAACTGTCTGTCAAACGTGCCAGAATGATTTTTTTGATCACAGGCCCCACCGCAGGCAGGTTAAGCAAGAGCTGATGAAGTTGAAAGCGTACGCCTTCATGAGTACGCGCTGCAATAGAAATGCCCAGCCCCAGCACCGCCGGCGCAGGCAAGATGAACCACCAGTAATGCACAAAGGCTTGAGAAAGCCAAATCAATGCACGCGTATGGATAGGAATATCCTGCCCCATGTTGCGAATAAAAGTCACCAACTGAGGCACCAAATAGACCATCAAAAAGACAACTACACCAGAAATTGTGATGGTCACAAATGCAGGATACATCAACAACTTTTTCATCTGCGCGGCCAACTCCGACTGCCACTTTAAAGAGCGAACCAACTCTTCTAACACTTGCGGCAATTGTCCTGTGAGTTCTCCCGAGCGGACTAAGTGAATCGTGACTTCTGGAAATACGCCTGGATCTGCGGCCATTGCATCAGCCAAGGTACTTCCATTTTGAATCCGATCCATCAAACTAGCGGCCACTTGTCGTAACTCTAAACGATCGGCACCGTCACGCAAATCCTCTAGCGAGGTCAGGATAGGCACCCCCGCTTTGATTAACATTTGCATATGAAAGAGCAGGTTAATCAGCTCTCTCCTGGGTAAGCTGGCCAGACGGATGACCCGTTGTTTGACCTCGTTCGCACTGACCAAGGTCAAACCTGCTGCCCGCAACTGCGACTGCATATCAGGCATATGCAGTGCAGTTACTTCTCCTTTAACCACATCTCCAACGGCATTAACGGCACGGTAGCGATACCGAGGCATAGATTGACCTTATTGAAAATAATCCCACATTGGATCAATGTCGAAGGCGTGCAGTGAGATCAACCACTCGCCCAACCTCTTCAATACAAGTGATCCCCTCCAAAACTCGACGCAGCCCATCCTCCGCAAGGGGCGTAAAACCTCTGGATAACGCATATCCTGTCAACTCGCCTAACGAGGCATGGCGCGTGATCAACTCATCCAACGCACTGTCCATCCGCAGCAACTCCATGATGGCCAGGCGTCCCTTATAGCCTTGAAAGTCGCACGCCTCGCAGCCTCCAGCGTGTGCCCGGTAAATGGTTTTTCCCATGTGTGCGGGACCCAAAAGTTGAACCGCCGTACTTCCTTCTTTCACTTCTAAAGGTTCACGACAGTGCGCACACAAGCGGCGAATCAGTCGCTGGGCACTGATGCCGATGATGTTGCCCGCAATCACGTCGGGGGCCACGCCCAAGTCTTTGAGCCGAGGAATACTGCGTATTGCTGAGTTGGTATGCAAGGTTGAAAACACTTGATGCCCTGTCATCGCCGCACGAAACGCCATCTCAGCCGTGTCTTTATCACGCACCTCCCCCACCAAAATGATGTCTGGGTCTTGCCGCATCAAAGACCGTATGCCTTCAGAAAAATCAATTTTGCTGCCATCGGAAATAGAGGTTTGTCGTATCCGTGTGATAGGGTATTCGACAGGATCCTCCAAGGTCATGATGTTCACACTCTCCTTGTTCATATGACTGAGTATGGAATACAAGGTCGTGGTCTTGCCTGATCCTGTGGGGCCGGTGACCAAAATAATGCCCTCGGGACGGGCCAGCATCAACTCCAAAATATCGTATTGCTGCCTAGTCAAGCCCAATTGATCAAAATTCACAATACCGCGCTTGGCATCCAAAATACGGAGCACGAAATTTTCCCCATGAATGGTTGGTTGACATGCAGCACGAAAGTCCACTGTACGACCACCAATGGACAAAGACACACGACCATCTTGTGGGGCACGGCTCTCCGCGATGTTCATGCCTGCGATCAACTTCAAACGCACCAACATCGCTGACCAATAACGCCCATGCAGTACGCGAACTTGGCGCAGCACCCCATCGATCCGGTAGCGAATCCGCAAAAACTGTCCCTCTGGTTCAAAGTGAATGTCTGATGCCAGCTTATGTACGCCATCCGCAAGCAACCCGTCAATCAAACGCACCACAGGATGGCTATAGCCGCCCTGCCCTTGCGTGAGCGCGGCCATGTCCATTTGCCCTGTTTCGATTTCATGTATCGTGCCGTCTATTGACAATTCATAACCATAAAACTGATCGATTGCAGCCAACACTTCGGCTGCACTGGCCAACCGCCAAACGATCTTGACCCCCAACCCAACTTGAGCGCGAATCTGATCTGAGGCAATGATGTCATTGGGCTTGGGGCTCGCCAACACCAGTTCCTTAGCGTCTGCGCTATAAGACACTGGAAATACTTGAAAACGACTGGCCGTTGCTTTGGGCAAGCGTTTCAAGGCTTGAGGATCTGCCAAAATATTTCTCAACTGTATGGTTTGTTGACCCAGCGTTTCACCCAACGCTTCACGCATGGCATCTTCGGTCACAAACCCTAAAGCAACCAGAGCATCACCCAGATGGCGACCACTGCGCTGTTGCTCCAATAACGCAATCTGAATTTGGTCGGTCGATACCAACCCCAATGCCAGCAAGTGGTCGCCTAAACGCACACGGGTCGGTGGCACAAATGCAGCGGGCACAGCAGTCGTCATGGTGATTGATGCTCTTGAAGTTGAACAAGTCGCGCTTGTATCGCGTCTATAGGTAGCCCTACAGCACCGTTGTGCAATGCCAAACGGTAATGACTCACCGCCTCAGGATAACGATGCAGTTGATCGTACGCCACGGCCAAATTGAATACGTAACTGCCCTGATAAGGCTCCAAACTCATGGCCCTTTGCAATAAAGGTAAGGCTTCTGCCCACTTGCCTTGTTTCGCCCACAACTTTGCCAAAGCAGCATGGGCAGCAGCATCACGCGGGCGTGCTACGACCCACTCTTGCAAACGCACCGATGCTGTTTGCGCGTCTGTATCGCTCAGAATGGCCAACATTCCAGTGTGCGCTGTCGGGTTCTCAGGCCACAACTCCATGCTCCGCTGATACGCAGTCCACGCCTCATCTGATTTCTTCTGTCTGTGCAACGCGACCGCTAAGCCCAAAGCAGCATCCACCTCATCTGATTTTTCTTGCAGCACCTGGCGATACAAACTTTCTGCGGCCTGCGCATCTCCTTTTTGCAAAAGGCGCCACGCTTGCTGTACCTTTTCAGCCACCTGCGATTTGACCAATTGCAGCTTGGAGGATGTCGCTGCATGGGGGAGATGTTCTTTAGGTGCAAGTGCCCTGAGCTTGGGAGCATCTGTTTTTTGCTCTGGCAGCATTGCCAAAGTTGAGGCTGCTGGATTGGGT
>DLPA01000093.1:27298-34122 GCA_002479815.1 bacterium UBA7470
TGCGGGAGTTGCAGAAGCTTGTACTGAGACTGTTGGCGCAGTCGGTATTGTTTTCAAATTTGGTGCAGAAGTGAATGTAGGAAGAGGCACGTCTGGCTGAACGGTGGACACAGGAGGCTCAGAAGTTGGCGCAGTGACACGAACAGCAGCATCCTCCACCGACACCGGAACCGGTGGGACAGCAGGGGGAGTATCCGAACTTGAACTTTCTGAAGCACTGCGAGGTGGCAGAGGATGCACGATGAGACCTGAGGACTGTTGTGTGCTGCTCCACCACGCCCATCCTAACCATCCGCCAAAAGGCAACGTCAACGTCAACGCCACCAGCAACAAGCCTTGCCAACGCAAACGCTTTTGCTTCGATTCAGCGCCAGCAGACGCCTGCATCAGCGTTTGCGCAGCTTGCTGACTCGCCTCTTCATGAGCCGAAATGGATGCAGCCATTGGGCTGGGGTCTGCACTTGCAGCTAGAAAAGGATCGGAAAACTCGTGCGACTCTCGAGTAGATTGCGCCTCACTGCGCCGCAACGCATCCAACAACAAGCTCATTGCTCGGGCCTCGGTACTTGAAGCATATCGGGAGACCAGCGCCCCGGGTAAGCAGGCAAGTCCTTCAAGGCATCGCCCAACTGCCGCTCGTAAGCCTTGTGATCTCCAGCCAAACTCGCGTCCGTCACGACGATAGGACGCAAGAAAATCACCAACTCACTTTTGCTGTTCTCGCGTTTTTTGTATTTGAACAACTCCCCTACCACTGGTAGGCTACCCAAACCCGGCGTTTGATCGGTACTGTTATTAAAGTCCTCGCGCATCAAGCCCCCTAATACAGCGGTGTCACCCGAACGTACCTTGATGATGGACTCCAGCTCACGCGTTTGAATTTGAGGAATTTTGCTGGAAATCTCAGGCAAATTGGACACCCCTCCTGAACGAGCCTGCGCCAAGGCAATAGGAACCGCTGGGTCTTCGACATACCCAACGACCCGAGAAAGGGTAGGACGCAAAATCAAGGTTACTTGATCGTCATCACTGATTTGGGGCATCACGCTCATGACAAAACCAACGGACACGGTATTGGGTTCAGAAGTGACCGAAAACAACGCGGCAGCACCTTGCTGTGCTGGCGTAAAAACAGTTCGTATGGTGAAGTACACCAAATCCTCAGTGACTTTGAGCAGGGCCGCTTGATTGTTCAACGCACTGATTTTCGGACTGGACAACACTTTGGTGTTGCCAAATGACTCCAACAGACGCAACGCTGCACTGATCTGCGTCAGCCCCATTGGTCTTGAATAAGACGGGGTGATGGCCATCATGCTCGGAATAATGCCGCTGACGGGCGTACCACCGGGTATGGCCTGCGCCGTGCCTGCGGGGCCAAATTGCAGCAACGGCAAGCCCTGACGAAAGACCGTCCAATTGATACCTTGCTGATACTGGTCAGACAAATTCACTTCGACAATGGTCGCCTCAATCATCACCTGTCGACGTGCGCCACTGATGATGCGATCCATGAACTCACGCACACGCAAATGCTGGCGGTAGGTTGCACGCACTGAAATCACCCCCGTTTCAGGGTTGGCAATGACCGAAGCGGCCTCGCGAAAACGACTGGTTTGCGGATGCACTGGCACGGGTGCAGCAGGTGCACTGCCTGTTGCTGTACCTGTTGGCGTTTGCACCGCCACCAGCGGACGCGTGGCAGACGCAGAGGCGTCATTGCCTTCTGGCAACAGCTTATCTGTCTCACGCAATAAATCTTTGATGTTTTGAGTCAGTGTCTCCCAAAAGCGATTGTTCGACGTATTGGCCAAGGAACTGCTTGACGAGTTGCCCGCGTTGCCGCTGGCGCCTGCACCACCGATGCTGCTGGATGCGCTGACCGTACTCTTGGCTTCGCGGGTCACATTGGGGTAGTCCACTTGGTAATGGCGCAAAATAGGAGCATCCGGCATGACGAACAAATTGCGTCCCTGCATTTCGTAGCGCATGTCCACCTGAACCGCAGCACGATCCAGCAACGACTGGATGGTCTGGTCAATGGCATTGATGCTCACCGTGCCTTGCAAGTCTGGATGTACATCCAAATTCAAACGGGCATCGCGTGCGATGGCAAACAGCAAATCGCGAACGGGCACGTTGTGGACACTGACAGAAAACAGCTCGGCTTTTTGCCGCATGGCCTGTGGTGGGGGCGGTAATAACAACGCATCCATCAGTGCAGGGGGGGCGCCTTCTACCAATGGCGGCGGGGTTAAATGCCCTTTGCTTGGCTGTTGTGGGGGCGTGACACAACCGACCAGCCCCCACAACAGCCAAAGGGTCAACGGTAAAGCAGCAAGCCTATGCTTCATAAAGGAGGCCGTTCAGGATAAGGTTCAGAGCGTATGCCGCCAAACGTGCGAATCAACGGCCTTGCATTTTGCAATACCAAAGGCAAGCGACGTATGGCCTCATTCGCCTGATGACGGGAGTCATAACGCCCCACATACACGGACCACACCGTCCCTAGGCCTTGAGTGCCCTTAGCCGTATTGGACTTGGCGTAATGACGATCGTGAAACCAGACGGGCGAGAGATCTTTGACTTGCGCCAGCAAATAGCGCAAATGGGACACATCTCTCGCAAACCCAATTTGGACCGTCCACCCTTGCAGCGCAGGATCATCTAGGAAAACTCGGCTTCGTTCGACCCATTGTTGTAAATCGGCAGGCAACCCTACATAGCGCTGACGGGTGTCAGGCATGGCTGGCTTGTCGTTGACAGTCTCCGTGGTTGCAGGCGCAGGCGTAAGCGCAGTGCTGTCAGAGGACGGAGAGGGTTGTGGACGGGTGGTCTCTGGGGCGGGCGGATGGGGTAGAACAGGAAGAGGCAACGACGGGGATGAAGGGGCAGCAACTGAAGGCGGTGCTTCCTCAGCGGTCATGACAGATGCGTTATTGCTGGTGTTGGCAAGCGATTGGCTGAGATACCAACCCAATCCGACCCCCAGCGCCAAGGTCGCCACTGCCACAGCAGCCCAGCGCACGGCCAAGGACGTGCTCAAGAGGCTTGCTGAAGAACGATGCACATCGCCCCCGAGCATCAAATCCGCTTGCGCTCGCTTGACGTGCATGGGCAACACTTCATAAGCACCATCGGCATACGCTGCCAACAAAGATTTGTCGGCCAACAAATGAATGGCCCGCATTCGTCCGGCTGCTGCTGTGACCAACTGCTTCAATGCCTTTTGTTCAAACAAACGCGCCCCACGCCAGCCCGCTCGTCGAAGGCGATGTGCTATGTAAGTGACAGCGTCGTCATCCGACAACGGTTGCAACTCAAACCGATGCACCACACGATCCCGCACCTGCCTCAAACGTGGCAACGCCAACAACTCATTCAACTCGGGTTGACCAAACAGCACAATCTGCATCAGCTTGTGCTGTGCGGTTTCTAGGTTGGACAGCAGCTTGATCTCTTGTAAAGAGTCGGGTGGCATGGATTGCGCCTCGTCGATCAGCACCACCACCCGCCGGCCCTGTTCATGCCGCTCCATCAACGCCGCTTGTATGGACAGCACCGTCGGTTGTCCGGCTGGCACCTTTAAGCCCCAATCGGCCACGAAAGAAGCCAAAATTTCACGCGGGCCAAAAGACGGATTCGACAAGTACACCAAATCCACCGCAGCACCTTGCAAACGATCCGCCAACATACGGCACAGCATCGTTTTACCGCTGCCAACCTCGCCAATCACAACGATGATGCCATCCTCATCCATGACGGCATACTGAAGTGCATCCAGTGTCGTGCCCCGTGTTTGTCCTGCAAAGAAAAAACGGCCATTGGGCGTGATGCCAAACGGAGCCTCGTTCAACCCAAAATGCTCAAGATATAGAGATGACAAGGTAAACCTAAACTCAGAAAATCACATCCACACGAACAAAGCCCAGCTCAAGCCACTGCCCGACTTACTTTTTTTCCCACACTGCCGCAAAAAATCCATCTGTATTGTGCTGATGCGGCCACAAGCGCAAATAGTCACCCTGACACAAACCGGCCGCTCGTGGCGATACGGCAGTCGCCCCTTCTTGATCGGCTTGCGTCACCTCATCCCCTAAAAGCCGTGTCAACAGCACTGGCACGGAAACCACTTGAAACTCGGGGTGCGCCTTCGTAAACGCCTCGGCCACTTGTTCGTTTTCATCAGGCAAGACGCTGCAAGTGGCATACACCAAGCGGCCACCAGACTTGAGCAAACGCGCCGCACTGTTCAAAATCGCCTGCTGCTTGAGCTGCAACTCAGCCACTGCTTGGGGGGTTTGTCGCCACTTCAAATCGGGGTTGCGTCGCAACGTACCCAAACCTGAGCAAGGCGCATCCACCAGCACCCGATCCATTTTGCCCGCCAGTCGCTTGATGCGTTCATCACGCTCATGGGCAATGGCGACCGGATGCACGTTGGATAGCCCACTGCGGGCCAAGCGCGGCTTGAGTGCATCTAGGCGATGAGTGGACACATCAAACGCATACAAGCGCCCTGTGCTGCGCATCATCGCCCCCAAAGCCAAGGTTTTCCCACCCGCACCGGCACAAAAATCGGCCACCATCTCGCCACGCTTGGCCTCCATCAGCCATGCCAGCAGTTGCGAGCCTTCATCTTGCACCTCAATCTCGCCGTTTTCAAACGCAGCAAGCCGATTAATGGCGGGTTTGCCATGAATACGCAAGCCCCAGGGTGAATAAGGGACCGGTTCAGACGCAATCCCTGCTTGGGTCAGGGCCTCCATCGCCAGCGGCACTTTTTGCTTGAGCGTATTGACCCGCAAATCCAAAGGGGCCGCTTGATTGAAGCTGGCTGCTAAAGCGTCAAACGCATCCCCCACTTGCGCTTGCAAGGGCGCCACCAACCAATCGGGCAAATTGTGGCGATGCACGGCTTGCAGTTCTTCAGGCTTGACTTGGGCCACGCTGTCTAACCAAGCGCGTTCGGTATCGTTTAAAGCCGCTTTTAAAAACGCAGGCTCACTCTGAAAACCCAAAATCGCCAGCCGCCGCTCGCGCCCGCCGGAGCCGGATCGTGCCAAATGCTCAAACAAGCGTTTTTGCCGTAAGACGGTGTACGCCGTCTCTGCCAGCGTGCGGCGTTCGCGCGGGCCTAGATTGCGGTGCTCACGGAAGTAGCGCGACACCACCGCATCAGCGGGATGGTCAAATTTCAACACAAGACGCACCAATTCGGTGCAAGATTCGAGTAAAGCTTTAGGGTGCATCCTTCGATTGTCCCATGAGCGCGCCTCCATACTTCCCCTAAGTGCCCTGTTTTTAATCGACCAGATATGAACACACACCCGGCCATCAGCGGCTACATTGATGTGCATCACGCATGTGTGTGACCGATTGATTGCTGTTCCAAGGAGTTCGTCTCATGTCTCTTATCGCTCATCTTCCTCATCGCATCACCCAGCTCGCGTGTGCGACCCTTTTGGCATCGCCCCTGTACGGCAATAGCGTCATGGCGCAAACGCTCCCTTCTGCTGACCAGTTCTTCAGTTGGGCCGAGCGCACCTATCCCAGCCTTTTTCCAACAGGGCCTGCCACACAGACCATCACCCCTTACACGGTACGGGCGTACACAACGGGCAATTATTTGGGCATCGCCAATGGCGATGTGTACGTGCTGGGACCTATTTCTAACCAAGAATTGCGCCGCGTCAATTCGCTTTTGTTTTTCGCTTGCGAGGTCACGCCCACCGCCACCGGCTGCCCAGGCGCACCTGCGCCTGCGCCTGCACCCACGCCAGCACCGGCTCCCAGTACCGCAGGCACATGTGACTTAGCCAATTTTGAAAGCGAGTTGGTTGCTGCGGTCAACCAACGACGCGCCGCAGGCGCACAGTGCGGCAGCAGTGGCAGCTTTGCGCCCACCACAGCCCTGAGCTGGAACACCACGATGGCCATCGCCGCACTGGGACACAGCGATGACATGAAGCAGCTCAACTTTTTCAGCCACACCGGCAGCAACGGCAGCAACCCGGGCCAACGCCTGACCAATGCAGGCTACAACTGGCGCACCTATGGCGAAAACATTGCAGCGGGTCAATCCAGTGTCCAAAGCGTCATCAATGGCTGGATGGGCAGCGCCGGTCACTGCGCCAACATCATGAACAGCAGCTTCCTCGAAATTGCTGTGGCTTGCGTCAAAGGCGGCAGCGGCAACAGCTACGGCTCCTATTGGACGATGGTATTGGGTACACAGCGTTAAAGTAAAAATATAGTAAAAAAAGTGAGCTTCTCACGCAACAAATGCGTCATTTAAAGCCGTTTTTATACCTGAAATTAGGCCCAAAATCTCAAAAAATCACCCTCAAACTCGTTTTCAGAGCCTAAAAAACGGGGACAAAGCCGCAAAAACAAGCATTTTTTCAATAAAACCGACGTATTTTTAGAATGAAATAGGCCATATATCCCTATTTACTTGCATGAGCAGCTCATCTTTTTTACTATGGTTTTTGATAGCCATAACCATACGACCTAATCATGAGCCTGTCGCCTTTGCGTAGGGGCAACCCCCTGTGGTTGCCCTCTTTGGGGGTAGGCACGGGGGCCTACCCCTACCGATGCCCTGCTGCACCATGCTCAGGCCGTCTCATTATTTTCAAGATTGACCATAGGCGGATTTAGGCGTACAGCGGGTTGATCTTGTCGGCGTTGATGCCGTATTTTTGAAGGGCTTCAGCCACTTTGGTGGCAGGCAGTTTGCCTTCGTCGGCCAAGGATTTGAGGGCGGCGACGACGATGAAATGGCGGTTGATTTCAAAGTGCTCGCGCAGTTTGCTGCGGAA
>DLPA01000144.1:0-154 GCA_002479815.1 bacterium UBA7470
ATGCCCTGCCCACCAGCCACAGCACGCCCGAGCTGAACGTCGCCTGTCAAGAAGGCGAGCCGCACGCCGTGGTGCAGCAGTTGCAGCAGCAAGCCCACTTTCCCGCGCCCGCACAAACCTCCACCATCGACGGCGTGCGTGTCGATTGGCCCGA
>DLPA01000144.1:250-4584 GCA_002479815.1 bacterium UBA7470
TGGTGCTGCGCTTTGAAGGCCACACCCCCGAGGCGCTGCACCGCATCGAAGCCGAGATGCTCGCCCTGCTGCGCTCGGTCAAGCCCGATGCGGTGATCGGTGCTTCCGCGCATTGATGGCGGGCCAGCCTCACGACGATGACCCCGAAGTCATCGTCTTTAACCTCAAACGCCGCTACACGGGCGTGTCTGCCACAGTGAACGCCCTCGTGCCGCAACAACTACAGCACTGGCGACTGGCCTACTGCGGCACGCCCTTGCCCGAAGTTGAAAAAGCACTCGCGGCCCGCCACACGCGGGCATTGACGTGGCGCGAAGCCGTGCGCGTCTCACGCCAGCCGCCGCGTGACCGCCCTTTTCGCATCTGGCACGTTCGCCGCGACCCCGAAATGATGGCGGGCCTGTGGGCGCGTGACGTGCTGGGCTTGCCCATATGCTTGGTCTTCACCTCGGCTGCCCAACGCCGCCACGGTTGGTTTCCGCGCTGGCTGATCTCACGCATGGATGCCGTCATCGCCACCACCGCCGCCGCTGCCGACTGCGTGCCCAACACCAGCGCCATCGTCCCCCACGGCATAGATTTGCAACGCTTTGCCACCGTCGATAAAACGCAGGCATGGCGCAGCAGCGGCTTTGGGGGCGAGTTGGGCATTGGTGTCTTTGGACGTGTGCGGCCCGACAAGGGCACGGATGTCTTTGTCGATGCGCTGTGCCGCGTGCTGCCCCTGCATCCCCAAGCCACCGCCGTCATTGCCGGACTGGTGCAACCCCGCTACCAAGCCTACGCCGACGAGCTGCGCCAACGCATCGCCACGGCGGGCCTGAGCGAACGCATCCTCTGGCTGGGCGAAGTCCCCGCCGATCAAATCGCGCTGTGGTATCAGCGTTGCACCATCGCCGTGGCCTGCCCGCGCGAGGAACCCTTCGGCCTCACCCCGTTTGAAGCCGCCGCCACGGGCTGCGCCTTGGTGTGCTCGCGCACAGGCGCATTCCCCGACTTGGTGCAAGACGGCATCAACGGCCACCTCGTCCCCACAGGCGATGCCCCCGCCTTGGCCCACGCCCTTAGCCAACTCCTCAACGACCCAACCCGCACCTTACAGATGGGCCAACAAGCCGCCCAAGTCGTGCGCCAACACTTCTCCCTCGCCGCCGAAGCCCAAGGCATCGCTGAGGTGTACCGACGCTTGTGGGCGGGGAAGGGCTGACATCAATACGCCAGCAACGCTATCATTGCCAGCATATGTTGTTGGACTTAAGGAGCAATTGATGTCTGCTTTGACCATACGCCATCTTGACCCCGCGCTGAAAACCAAACTGCGTATGACAGCGGCAGCGCATGGACGCTCGATGGAAGAAGAAGTCCGAACCATTTTGCGTCAGGCATTGATGCAGCCCAGTCCAACCAACGGCTTGGGCAGTCGCTTGCACGCCCGTTTTGCAGCATTGGGCGGGATTGATCTGCCTGAGCCAGATCGCACAGAACCCGCACGAGCTGCTGGCTTTGATGTTGGAACAACGACGTGATCGTTCTTGATACCAATGTTATTTCTGAACTGATGCGTTCCCGACCTGATCCGTCTGTGTTGGCGTGGTTGGATGCACAGCCTGAAACTGAACTTTTCCTATGCAGCGTCGTTGCTGCTGAATTGCTGTATGGCATCGCTCGTTTGCCAGAAGGCGCACGACGCAAGCAATTTGCTGCTCAGATGCAAACCGTGCTGATGGAAGATTTTGTCAACCGTGTGCTTCCTTTCGATTTGCACGCTGCAACGGTGTACGCCGATATGGTCGCCAAGCGTGAGCGTATGGGCCAACGCATCGCCAGTGCCGATGCCCAAATTGCCGCGATTTGCCTCAGTCATCAGGCCACACTCGCTACTCGCAACATTCGAGATTTCGAGGGTTTGGGCCTACACCTCCTCAACCCTTGGGCCTTGTCCGCCTAACGTCTGCTTAACCCACCCCCCACACCATGCCTGATGTGATCCTGCGTTTGTTGTCGCCTTTCGTGTTGGCGGTGTATGGCGGAGTGATGGGCTTGTTGCGGCCTTGGGTGTGGCGCAAGTTGCGGCGGCGGGCGCGGCAAGAAGCCTGGTATGCCCACGACATTTCCGCCCGTTGGGGGCGGTATGGCGATGCGCCGCTTGTGCCTCGGGCCGATGCGCCCTTGGTGTGGATTCATGCCGTGTCTTTGGGAGAGACGCGGGTGGCTGCGGTGTTGATCGCGGCCTTGCGGCAGCAGCATCCGACGCTGCGAATTTTGTTGACCCACAGCACTGCGACAGGTTGGGCGGAAGGACAACAGCACTTGCGCGAAGGCGATGTGCAGACGTGGCTGCCGTGGGACGATCCGTGGAGCGTGCGGCGGTTTTTGCGTCACTTTCAGCCCCGTTTGAGCGTGCTGATGGAAACCGAAGTCTGGCCGCAACTGGTGAGCCAGTGCCAACGCGCTGGCGTGCCCTTGGTGCTGGCCAATGCGCGTTTGAACGAAGGCTCGTTGCGCCAAGCCGAACGCCTGTGGTGGCTGTCACGCCCGGCCTATGCGGGTTTGACGGCGGTGTGGGCGCAAACCGAGGACGATGCCCAGCGCCTGCGCCGCCTTGGAGCCAAGGTGGAGGCGGTATGGGGCAATTTGAAATTCGATGCCCAACCCAATGCCGAACAGTGCGCCAACGGTCACGCCATGCGCTTGCGGCTGGCCCGTCCCCTCGTCCTGCTTGCCAGCGCCCGCGAAGGCGAAGAGTTGGAATTTTTAATAAAAATAAAGGCTCTATTGCTCGAAAATAAAGCGCAAGCAGATCACAAATATATAGCAAATTGCCAATACCTCATCGTCCCCCGCCACCCGCAGCGATTTGATGAAGTGGCCCAACTCATCGCCACACAGGGCTGGCGTTGCCGACGGCGTGCCGATTGGGGGCGTGAGCTACAAAATGCCGACGACGAGCCGACGATCTGGCTGGGCGACTCTTTGGGCGAGATGGCGTTTTACTACAGCATGGCCGATGTCGCCTTGTTGGGCGGCAGCTTTGCGCCCTTGGGCGGTCAAAACCTGATTGAAGCCGCCGCGTGCGCCTGCCCCTTGGTGTTGGGGCCGCACACCTTCAACTTTGCCCAAGCCGCCGAGCAAGCAGTGGCGACTGGCGCAGCCCTGCGCGTCCCCGACCTGAGCGCCGCCCTGCAAGCCGCCCACCACCTACTGGCCGACCCCAGCACCCTGTCCCACGCCCGCGCCCAAGCCTTGCACTTTGCCCGCAGCCAACAAGGCGGCACGGAAGCCACCGCGCAGCAAGTACTGGCCTTGTGTCAGTGAAGTCATGCCAGACCACCGCTGACATGGAAGATGCTTATTCCCGATGGTAGGGATGGTTGTGGTTGATGGCCCATGCGCGATAAAGCTGCTCTACCAGCAACACGCGAGCCATCGCGTGCGGCAGGGTCAAATCAGACAGGCGGATGCGTTGGGTGGCCTTGGCTCTGAAGTCTGGGTCTAGCCCATCTGGGCCGCCGATGATGAGGGCCACATCGTCGGCTTGGGTTTGCCATGTGAGGAGTTGTTGAGCCAAGGCCACGGTGGTCAGGGCCGTGCCGCGTTCGTCCAACACCACGACACGCGCCCCGCGTGGCAAGGCGGCTTCGATGCGCTGCCGTTCGGCCTGCATCAGTGCGGCAACGGATTTGCTGCCGCGTGGCTCGGTTTTGACGGTTTTGACTTCAATGCGGGCATCTGGCGGGAAGCGTTTGGCGTAGTCGTCAAACGCGGTTTGTGCCCAATCGGGCATTTTTTGCCCCACGGCGATGAGATGAATCCGCATAGAAAAGCGGGCTTAATCGGGTTTAAGCAGTTTTGCTGGACTTGCGCTTTTTCGCATCGGGCGCGTTGACGACCAGCGTTTTGATGGGGGCAGTGCGGCGACGTGGTGCGGCGGCGGTGCTGCCTGCTGCGCTGGGGCGGCGGGCGCGTGGAGGGCGGGCGGGCGCTGAAGCAGCATCGTCGCTGCTGGCGCGGGTGCGACGACGGGGCGAGGCGGCGGTGTCATCTGCAACGCGGGCAGTGCGTGTAGTGCGAGCGGCTTTGGGTGCGCCTTCTGTCGATTCAGCCGCAACCGCTTTGGTCGATTTGCTGGTTTTAGGTGGGGCAGGCTTGGCGGCAGCAGGTGCGCTGGACTTCAGGCGCACCGCTTTGCCACCCCAAATTTCTTCCAAGCGGTAGTACTGGCGAATGACGGGCTGCATGACGTGAACCACGGCTTGCCCGCAATCGACAATGATCCATTCGCCGTTGTCCTCGCCTTCCATGCGGGGCTTGGGAAAGCCTGCGTCTTTCACCGC
>DLPA01000087.1:0-3628 GCA_002479815.1 bacterium UBA7470
CAGCAGGCCGTTCATTTCTTCCACCACAGGCAGCACGGATTTGCGGGACACAGAAGTCCAGCAGCCAAAAATCACCGATACCTTGTCTTGACCCAAGAGTTGTTTGGTTTTTTCAGCAAACAAAGGCCAGTTAGAGGCGGGATCGACCACCACAGGCTCTAATTTCTTGCCCAACACGCCGCCTTTGGCATTGATTTCGTCAATCGCCATCAGCACGGTGTCTTTCAACACGGTTTCAGAAATAGCCATCGTGCCAGACAAGCTGTGCAACACACCCACTTTGATGGTGTCGGCAGCGTGCGCAGACAGGCCAGCAGCCGACAGCAAGGCAGCGGCAGATAGAGCTTTAAGCGTAAAGCGACGAGTACGGATCATGGTGCTTCTCCAAAAGGTGGCAAACAAACAAGATGGTGAACAAGGGGGTGATGTGTCATCACTTGGGACGAATCCTAGGGAGCATCTCGGCTTGTGTCTGTACGCCAAGTGGCGTATGGCATCAACGTGGTGCAGTCCTCAGAATCGCCCCTTGTTGATTCATGAAGGGAACCTGCCATGCCACCCCACTTATCGTTCTTACCCCTCTTGCGGCGCAGGCTCAAGTCCAGCACGTCCTCTTTGTCTGTCTTAGCTTTACTGGCCTTATGGCTTGCTTTGTTTGCAAGCACGGGCGCTTATGCACTGACGGCAGAGTCGGCCCAACGCATGGCGATAGGGGAGGCCGATGAGCGCATTGCCGCCATCGCCGCCACGGTGGTGGCTGAACCCGACGAGCGCACCGCCGCTTTTTTGCAAGCCTTGGCCAATGATGCGGTGAAGTTCAAAGGCCAGCAGGTGTTTGTGCTGAAAGAGGCGAAAGCGACTGATCCTGTGACAGGTCAGGCGCTCACCTTGCCTGAGGATGCCGAAGAGGTCATCAACAACAATCAGGTACGCGCTCAACTGGACATGGCTTTGTCCGCCATTCAATTGTTTGCCACCGATGTGAACCTGCGTCGTCAAGCGGCGGCCAGTTTGGCGAAGGAAGCCTCTCCCGAGCTGCTGCCCCTGTTTGCCAAAGCCTTGGCAACAGAAAGCGATGCAGAGGTCAAAGCGAGTTTGACGCTGGCGCAAGCAGGCGCACAACTGGGCAGTGCCGATCCCGCCCAACGCATTGCCGCCGCACAGCAATTGGCAAAAAGCCCCAGCCCTGCCACGCAATTGCTGCTGAATGAAGCCTTGGGGCGCGAGTCTGAGCCACAGGTGAAAGCGGCTTTGTCTGCCGCTTTGCGACGCATGGCCGATGCGCTGAAAACGGGCGAGGTGCTGGGCACGCTCTTTACGGGCATCAGCCTAGGCTCGGTGCTGTTGTTGGTGGCCTTGGGGTTGGCGATCACCTATGGGCTGATGGGGGTCATCAACATGGCGCATGGCGAGCTGATGATGATCGGTGCGTATGCCACCTATGTCGTGCAGGGGCTGTTTCGCCAACATTTGCCCACCGCGTTTGACTGGTATTTATTGGCAGCCTTGCCCGTGGCGTTTACCGCATCGGCCTTGGTGGGGGCGGCCTTGGAGCGTGGCGTGCTGCGCTTTTTGTACGGTCGCCCTTTGGAGTCGCTGCTGGCAACGTGGGGCATCAGCTTGGTGTTGATGCAGGCGGTGCGCAGCGTGTTTGGGGCGCAAAACGTCGGCGTTGAAAACCCCAGTTGGATGAGTGGCGGCGTGCAGGTGCTGTCCAACCTGACCTTGCCTTACAACCGCCTCGTCATCATCGCCTTTGCCGCTGCGGTGCTCTTGGGCATGGCGTGGTTGATTGGTCGCACCCGTTTGGGGCTGTTTGTGCGTGGCGTGACGCAAAACCGCCCCATGGCAAGCTGCATGGGCGTGAACACGGCCCGCATCGACACCTATGCCTTCGCCCTCGGCTCGGGCATTGCGGGCTTGGCGGGTTGTGCCCTGACCCAAGTGGGCAATGTGGGGCCAGATTTGGGCCAGAGCTACATCGTCGATGCCTTCATGGTGGTGGTGGTGGGCGGCGTGGGCCAATTGGCGGGCGCGGTCTATGCCGCCTTGGGACTGGGCATGACGGCCAAGTTGCTGGAAGGCTGGACGGGTGCGGTGCTCGCCAAGATCACGGTGCTGCTGTTCATCATCATCTTTATTCAAAAGCGTCCTCAAGGCATTTTTGCCATGAAGGGTCGCAGTGCGGAAGCCTAAAACAAAGAGACCATGACCATGACCTCCCACTCTCCACAAGCTCAAACTCATTTTTCTTTGCCACCGCCTCCCCCCCTGCTGTCGCGCCGAGGTTGGCTGGCGTGGTTGGCGGCCTTGCTGGTGATTGCGGTGTTGGCTCCCGTGCTGAATTTATGGGTTCCGGCTGACAGCGTGTTTCATTTGAGCGATTACGGCGTGGCCTTGGTCGGCAAGATCATGTGTTTTGCCATTTGCGCCTTGGCAATGGATTTGATCTGGGGCTACACCGGCATTCTCAGCCTCGGTCACGGCTTGTTTTTTGCACTGGGCGGCTACGTCATGGGCATGTACCTGATGCGCCAAATCGGCACGGATGGCAACTACAAAAGCGAGTTGCCCGACTTTATGGTGTTTTTGGACTGGAAAGAGCTGCCTTGGCACTGGGCGCTGTCCGACAGCTTTGTGGCGACCCTGCTCTTGATCGTGCTCGTGCCGGGCGTGGTGGCGTGGGTGTTTGGCTACTTTGCGTTTCGCTCCCGCATCAAGGGAGTGTATTTCTCCATCATCACCCAAGCCCTGACGTATGCGGCGATGCTGCTGTTTTTCCGCAATGAAACCGGCTTTGGTGGCAACAATGGCTTCACCGACTTCAAACGCTTGCTCGGCTACGCCATCGCCACGCCCGAGATGCGGATGATTTTGTTCGTGCTGACAGGTGCGACCCTGCTCGGTTTGTTCGTGCTGGCGCGTTGGCTGGTGTGCAGCAAGTTTGGGCGCGTTTTGCAAGCCATACGCGATGCCGAAAGCCGCGTCATGTTCAGCGGCTACAACCCCCTGCCCTACAAACTCACCATTTGGGTGATTTCGGCGGTGATGTGTGGCATTGCCGGGGCGCTGTATGTGCCGCAAGTCGGCATCATCAACCCCAGTGAGATGAGCGTTGCCAACAGCATCGAGATGGCGATTTGGGCCGCCGTGGGTGGGCGAGGCACGCTGACCGGGCCGATTGTGGGGGCGCTCTTGGTCAACGGTGCGAAAAGCTGGCTCACCGTGACCGCGCCTGAGTTTTGGCTGTACTTTTTGGGAGCCTTGTTCATCGCCGTCACCCTGTTCTTGCCCAATGGCTTGATGGGGCTGTGGCGGCAACTGAGCCAAGGCCGCGCCACTTCTGCAAGCAAAACAGGGAGCCGCACATGACCCCCGATTTGATGGCCGCAGGCGCACAACGCTTGCAAGAGGCCCACACCCGCCAAGCCGCCGCCCACGGTCACACCGAATCGGGCGACCGTTCGGCAGGCTTTGGTCGCGTCCACACCCCCGGTCACGTCGATGTGACCCACGGACGGATTTTGTACATCGAAGACGTACACGTCAGTTTTGATGGCTTCAAAGCGATCAACGGCTTGCATTTGGACATCGCGCCGGGCGAGTTGCGCTGCATCATCGGCCCCAA
>DLPA01000087.1:3695-23390 GCA_002479815.1 bacterium UBA7470
ACGATGATGGACATCATCACCGGCAAAACCAAGCCCGACAGCGGCACGGTGTTTTTCGGCTCCACCATCAACTTGCTGCGCTACCGCGAAGCCGAGATTGCCCAGATGGGCATCGGGCGCAAGTTCCAAAAGCCCACGGTGTTCGAGCCTTTGACGGTGTTTGAAAACCTAGAGCTGGCGCTGAAAACGCACAAAGGCGTGTGGCCTTCGATGGTGTTCAAGCTCAACGGCACGCAGCGCGACCGCTTGGGCGAGGTGCTGCACACCATCCACTTGGCCGACCAGCTCCAGCGCCCGGCGGGTTTGCTGAGTCACGGTCAAAAGCAATGGCTAGAGATCGGGATGTTGCTGATGCAAGACCCGCAATTGCTGCTGCTGGACGAACCCGTGGCGGGCATGACGGACGAGGAAACCGAGCGCACGGCGGAGCTGTTTTTGTCGCTTAAAGGCCAGCATTCTTTGATGGTGGTGGAGCACGACATGAGCTTCATCAACACCATCAGCGAGAAAGTCACCGTGCTGTGCGACGGCTCGGTACTGGCCGAAGGCACGCTGGAGCAGGTGCAGGCCGATGAGCGGGTCATTGAGGTCTATTTGGGCCGCTGAACCGGATGACAACGGATCAATCAACAAGGATCAACGCCATGCTCGACGTTCAAGAGATCAACCAGTATTACAGCGGCTCGCACATTTTGCGTCATGTCAGCCTGAAAACCACCCTCGGCAAGGTCACGGTGCTGTTGGGGCGCAATGGGGTGGGCAAAACCACCTTGCTGAAAAGCCTGATGGGGGTGGTGCCCATACGCAATGGGCGCATTCAGTTCAACGGGCAAGACTTATCGCGTGCCGCCCCTTACGAGCGGGCGCGTGCGGGCATAGGCTATGTCCCACAAGGGCGCGAGATTTTTGCGCGGCTCACGGTGTGGGACAACTTACGCATGGGACTGGCGCATTGCCCCGCCAGCACCCCCATCCCGCCTGAGTTGTTTGAGCTGTTTCCGGTGCTGCAACAGATGTTGCACCGCCGTGGCGGAGATTTGTCGGGCGGCCAGCAGCAGCAATTGGCGATTGCCCGCGCCCTTGCCGCCAAGCCCAAGCTCTTGGTGCTGGACGAGCCGACCGAGGGCATACAACCGAGCATCATCAAAGACATCGGTCGCGTCATTCGTATGTTGGCCGACCGTGGCGACATGGCGATTTTGTTGTGCGAGCAGTATTACGATTTTGCCGAAGCACTGGCCGATGATTACTTGGTAATGGAGCGCGGCGAAGTCATCGCACGCGGCCCGGGCAGTGAGATGCAGGCCAAGCAGATACGGCAGTTGGTGGCGATTTAAGGCGCTGCGCCCACACGTACCTCACACACTCCAAATGCGCGGCGGGGTGGCGCTCATGCCCCAGTGTTCGCGCCGCAGCGTCGCCCATAACTGGCGCAGCAAGTCGTGCGCAGGCTCCACCATATCGGCCAACACCCGCACCACCAGCATCTGTGGTGTGGGGCAGGTGATGCCCGTGTGCGTGCCCAAGGAGTGTTGGGCGGCTTGCGTGCGTAGGCTGTGCAGCAAGGCATCGCGCTGCGAGGCATTCATCGCCGTGCCCGAGGCCAGCCAGAGTGTGGCGAGACAACGCCGACCCGCCAGCCCCAGTGGGGCGTTCATCAGGCGGTGGTCTTTCGCGTCCAAATGCCCTTCCTCGCGCCAATGACCGGGCCAGTGCAGGCATTGATGCACGTCGCCGTGGTCGAAGGGGGTGTGGGTCGCGGGCAGCCCCAGCGCGAGCACGTCCCAACCCAACAATTCGGCATCGGGGGCGAGTTCAAAGCGCAGCTCGTTGTGCGCGCGGCAACCCGGATAGGCCAAGGTTTCCAGCGGCAACCATTCCAGCCGTGCGCCTGTCTCTAATTGCACGCTCACGCGCTGAGTGGCACTGGCTTGCGCTTGGGCGGCGTAAAACCGCGTCGCGCCGGGCGTGCTGATGAGGGCGTGTGCCCGCGCTTGCACACGTACCTGTATGTCCAACACATCGCCCGCCACCAAGCCACCGGGGGGATGCACCAACACCGAATGGCAGATGCCCTCCCCTTCCGGGTACAAGCTTTTCAGCACCCGCAAAGGTCCATCGTGACTGAAATGCAAGACGGTGCGCTGATTGGCCCGCTGGTAATCTAAATTCAAATGGGCGTGCCACCCAGAGGCGGGCGTTGAAGCAGAAACCATAGATGCAAGCAAGATGCGGGGCTGGAGTAGAAGAAGCCCCGCATCTTAATTCAGGGCTTGCTCCCGCCCAAGCCCAGTCGGTGGACGACTTCCTTTTCTTTGTCTAAAGCCATCTGCATGGCATAGGCATAGTCGGCAGGATTCAAATAAGCCAGTTCTTGATCGTATTTGCCTAACTCAGCGATGTGTGTGGCATCGAACATCGCCGCTTTAAAGGCATCGTGCAGCACTTGAACGATGGCAGGGGGCATGCCTTTAGGCCCCGCAATGCCATAGGGCGAGGTGGCGATGATGCCGTGACCCAGTTCGTGCAGGGTGGGCACGTCTTTCCATTTGGCGCTGCGTTTGGCCGCCATGGTCGCCAGCAGCCGCACCTTGCCGCCTTCCACATAGGGCGCAAACCCATTGGCCCCCACCCCCATCATCACCTGACCAGAAGCCACGCCCAACATTTGCTCGGCCACGCCTTTGTAGGGGACATGGATGAAGCTCAAGCCTTGGCGAGCCAGCCAATCGTCCATCACCACATGGGGAGTCGTGCCTATGCCGTTGGTGGCAATGCTCAATTGCCCCGGATGTTGTTTGGCCCATGCCAAGACCTCGGCCACCGAACGCCACGGGCTGCTGCTGGGCACAAATAGGCCAAACGTCACGCCACTGACTTGCAAAATAGGCGTGGTATCCCGTACAGGATGCCACGTCACCGGATGCGTCCACGGCATACGAAACACAGTTTGCGGCATTTGCGCCAAGGTATAACCATCAGCTTGGGCTTGCTGCAAGATGGGCATCGCCAACGTCCCGCCCGCGCCGCCTCGGTTTTCGATGATGATGCGTTGCCCCAAACGTTGTCCCGCCAGCTCGGCCAAGACGCGCAAGCTCAAATCGGTGGCCCCACCCGCTGCCCAAGGCACCCACAAGGTGATGGGGCGACGTGGAAAATCGACCGTGCTGGCGTGTACCTCCGTCGCCTTCGTCACGCCCGCCGCCCAAGCGCAGCCCCACAGCAGCCCGTTGCGCCACTGCCGCAAATGATGTCGGCGCGAGTGAGGGATGTTGTTCTCCGTCCTGTCTATGCTGTCCATGTTGATGAAAAACCAAAAATAAGCTTGACCACTGTGTCCCAGCCCCACCAAGCGCAAGGGCACAGGGCTTGCTCGCAGCATCTGTGCCATGCGAAGTTGTCTCGTTTTGGTACACCTCTGCCCTAGGCCCCCATTTCAGTCTTAGATGAATCACTCCTCATGCTGCCCTTGTTGTCTTTTTTGAAGTGGCTGTCCTCAGGCTTGCTTCTTTGTCTGACCCTCTGCCTGCTGGGGATGCCGACGTGGGCCATCTCAGCCACCTGTCCGACGCTGGCCTTGGAGATGAAAGCCGTCGCGCCACGGGTATGGCTCAAGCCTGCCGACCCGCACGCCGCCAGTGGCTGGCGTGAGCCGACTGTGGTGTGGGTGAACAATCACGACATCTGGGTGCTGGACCCGGGGCCGCACCGTTGCGCGGGCTTGGCCTTGCGGGGATGGCTGGCGCGTCGCTGGCCCGACCTGCCCCAGCGCCTCATCAACTCGCACGCCCATCCTGAAAATGTGCTTGCCAATGCCGCATGGCCTTTGGGCACGCCCATTTACGCCTTGGCCGAAACGAAAACCGAAATGGCATGGCGCTGCCCCGATTGCTTGGCGACTCTGCGCCGCACCCTAGGCGAGGCGTGGACGCAAGGCACGGAGATCATCTTGCCCAACCGCGTGTTGCAGGCCGGACAAGTCCTGCACTTGGGCGGCCTGCCGTGGGAGGTGATGGCCCACACCCAAGCGCACACCGAATCGCACCTGAGTTTGTGGCAACCCACGCAGCGCATTTGGATTCCCGTGGGCTTGGTGGCCTGGGATGGCCTGCCCGACGGCACGCGCAGCCACGCCAAGGCATGGCAAGCCGCGTTGCAAGACATGGCGCAGCGACAGCCCCAACACATCTGGGGCGCAGCCGACACGCGCCTGAGTCTGCACCGCTGGCTAGACACCCGCTGGTACTGGCAAGCCGTGATGCAGCAGTTGCAAGACCTGCAAGCCCAAGGCCAATCGGTGCTAGAAGCTTTGCCCCGCCTCAGCATCCCCCCGCACCTGAGCACGCCAGACCTCAGCCCCGAACGCGCCACCGCTCGCCACCAACAAAACCTGCTGCGAGAGTGGCAACATCTGGAAAACGAGGATTTTTAGTCAGACCTCAGCCTTATTCCCCCCTCCCAATCTCCCCCCACTGGGAGGAGGAGCTGAAATTGCCTTTCGCCGATAGCCGTGTCTTCACTCCCTCCCCCAGCGGGGGAGCGTTGGGATGGGAGATATAAAAACTATAGTAAAAAAAGTGAGCTTCTTACGCAACAAATACGTGATATTAACCCATTTTTATATTAAAAATAAAGCCAAAAAATCTAAAAAAACCGTTTTTCAAGCCCTTTTCAGCTCCAAAACCGGTGGCTTTGTTGCCGCAGAAGGTATTTTTTGAATAAAAATGATGTTTTTTAAGAATTGAAACGTCTAAAAGCCACGTGAAAACTGCGTGAGCAGCTCACTTTTTTTACTATCCTTTTATTAAATGTGTGTGGGTCACTCGGGCTTGTGGGCCAGCTCGGGGACTTTGCGGTAAATGGTATTGCGGGATACCCCTAGCAAACGCGCCGCCGCAGACACATTGCCACCGCATTGAGTCAAGGCAGATTGAATGGTTTGCAGCTCCACCTCTTGTAAGCCTTTCGGCGTCCATGCTGGCACCGGGGGAGTGGCTGTCGAAACGCCGGGGTCAGCCATGTCCATGGGGACCGACATTGGCGAGGTGGGAAATATGGGATACGCGGCAAAAGGCAGCATGCTGCCCACGACTGCCGATGGCATCCCTTGCGCAGGAGAGGCGGGCAACACAGTGGCAGATGTGTGCATACACACAGGTGCAGACGCAGCGATCAGCTCAGCGACTTCTTCGACAAAATCATCTGGCAAGTGTTCCACATCAATCCAAGCGTCGTCGCCTGCGAGCACGCAAGCTGTACGCAGCACATTGGTGAGTTGACGCACATTGCCAGGCCAGTTGTAGCGTCTGAACATATCGGCCACCGTGGGCGACAGTTGGCGCTTCACGCCGCTTTCGCAAGAGGCCAACAGCACGTGACGCACAACCGCGTCCAAATCAGTGCGCTCACGCAGTGCGGGTAAGCGCGTGGCGAGGCCATTCAAGCGGTAATACAAGTCTTCACGGAACAGGCCTTGTGCCACCATTTGCCGCAGATTGCGGTGGGTAGCGCTGATGACGGCCACATTCACGGTGATGTTCCGATTGGAGCCTAGTGGGGTGATGACACGCTCTTGCAAGGCCCGCAGCAATCGCGCTTGCAGCGCCAGAGGCATATCACCAATTTCATCCAAAAATAAAGTGCCGCCGTTGGCGAGCTGGATTTTGCCAATGGCCCCCTTGCGGCGTGCGCCCGTAAACGCCCCTTCCTCGTAACCAAAAAGTTCAGATTCGATCAAGTTTTCAGGAATCGACGCGCAATTGACAGCCACGAAGGGATGCGGTGCGCGCGCCGAATCGTTGTGGATGGCTTTGGCCAGCAATTCCTTGCCCACGCCCGTTTCGCCCATGATCAAAATGGGAATATCGCGCCCTTGGAGGCGGCGCAGTTTCTCGATCACCTTGGCAATTTGCGGGTCGCCCGTGTTGAGGTAATGCAGGCTGGACATACGTTCGCGTTGATCTCGGCCCCATTGCCCAGCGTCGGCGCCGGCTTTCTGGGATTCGGCCGTTGCGTGCGGCGATGGCTCTTTGCTGGGTGTGTTCAAACCGGCCACCGTCCAAAGCACGTGGCCTTGAATTTCGGCTTTTGCCCTGACCGTCACACCATTGGGCAATGACAACGACAAAAGCCCCGGGTTGGAAGAGCGACAATGATCGATCAGCTCATCCACCGGCAACCCAAACAGGGAGGAAAGGGTTTGTCGCTCCAAGTGCGCCAGGTCCAAGCCCACTTGGAACAAGGCTCCCCGGTTGGCCGCTAAAAATCGTCCCCCACGGGAAAAAGCGATCATCCCCTCAAAAAGAGTGCTGATGAATTCAGGCCGAGAGTGAAAATGAATGCGAATGGCGTGCTGGTAGGCGTGCGAAAAGATTTGATTTTCAATGATTTGCGCCGACATACGAGTCAGCGCCATCGTGTGCCTGTGATAGCCACGAGCATCCCCAGTGACATCTAACACGCCGATGACTTTGCCCACAGGACTGAAAATAGGCGTGCTAGAACACGTTAAAAACTGATACGCGTGCAAATAATGCTGTTCGGCATGCACAGAGACAGGACGCTTGAGTTCAATGGCCGTGCCGATGGCGTTGGTGCCTTTGGCCGTTTCTGACCAATCGACGCCGGGCTTTAAGGCCACCTTTTCTGCACGTTCGAGGAACGAATCGTCCCCCATCGAATGCAGGATGCGTCCCGCCCCATCCGTCAAGACCACCATACTGTGGGTGTTGGCAATTTGCTCATACAGCGCTTGGAGCACAGGATATGCCAGGGTTCCGAGTTGATTGCTCTCTTCCAGCAAATGACGGACATTAGAAGAGCTGGACCCTGAAAACTCAGGGGACATCTCAGGCGTCAATCCGGCTTTGCGCGAACGCAGCCAAGACGCGTGAATCAAATCTTGTGGTTCTGCTGCGCCTACCAACACAGGCGCAGGTTCACCGAGCCTGTGTGAGTCCGAGGCTGAAACGGGCATCCTTTTGTCTCCTTCAGTTGGGTTCACCCCAACATCCACCAACCAATCAGGCAACTGTCTTTGCTCAAGTACGTCTGCCGAGCTTGGCAGACACGCCCAAACCGGGGGCAAGCCTGTATTGGATTTGTTGATATTGTTCATTTTTGTGTCACTCATGTGTGTAATGCGTGACACGATTAGCAACAATTCTGCCACTCAGCCTTGTCCTGTGCCAATAGGCAATCCACCCTTGTGATGTGTCACAAAAAATTGCAGGCACGGCACTTGCGAAATAGCAAACCTGTGTGTCAACTTTGCTCAATTTTCTCGATTTGATATGAACACTTTTACTCTTACGTCCTTTCGCCGTCTTACCTTGGGATTGATGCTGACTGCGACAGTGACCACGGCATGGCCCCACGGTGACGTCGTACCGCAGGCGGTCGATACCACGAGCCTGCCACAGCTGGGTAAAACCTGGCTGGCAGACAACCCTTATTCGGCAGGTCAACCCGGTCATGCAGAAGCTTTGCGCATTGGCGCATCCGCGTACAACCAAAACTGTGCGCGCTGCCACGGCTTGGAAGCCATTTCTGGGGGCGTGGCACCCGACTTGCGCAAGCTGGATGACGATTGCTCTGGCATGAGCGATGCCCGCAAAAAGAAAGCCTGCTTGGCGGAAATTCAAGACTATTACCAAGCCACTGTCCGTTACGGGCGCACACGCGATGGTCGCGTCTATATGCCCCCTTTTGACGGTATCTTGACGCAAGAAGCTGTGTGGGCGGTCAAAACTTATTTGGAAAATCGCCGCGAAAAATAAGATTGGCTTGCGCTTTGGACAGCGACCAACCGGCGCTTCCAATGATTGACGACGGTGGCCTATGATTGTTTCGCTTACCGTCATTCATCACGTTCACATCAGGAGACCCTCTCTGTGCACCCTTTGTCAGCCTCTTTCACAAGCCCACCTTGTACACCCGATCTTCAACGCCGTTTGTGGCTGCAAAAAGGGCTGTCACACGCAGTGGGTGTTTCTGCTTTAGGCATCGGTTTACTGAGCACCTCTGCTGCTCAAGCTGAATTGGCCGACTTGAAAGAAAAGGGCAGCTTAAAAATCGCCCTGTATAAAAACAACCTCCCGTTTTCAGATGCCAATCGAGAAGGGATGACGGGTGTCGATGCGGCCTTGGCGAAAGAGTTGGCCAAACGCTTACAACTGGGGGTGCAGTGGCTGCCTTTTGAAGCTGGCGAAAATATGAACGATGACCTGCGCAACATGGTTTGGCGCGGTCATTACCTTGGCTACGGCCCCGCCGATGTCATGCTGCAAGCGCCGATCGACAAATACCTGATTGAAAAAACAAATCAGGTCGAGTTTTTGGCCCCTTATTACCGTCATGAATTGGGTTGGCTTGCCTCGGAACGCATTTCAAATGCAGATTTGCAGTCCATGTCTTTGGATGGGCTGAAGCTGGCTGCAGAAGCGGGCACTGCCGCCGCAAGCGCCTTGCTGGGCTATGGTGGGGGGCGGTATCGGGACGCAGTGAAAATCGAAAACGATGGCATCGTGGCCGCCAAGGGCGTTACAAACGCACAGTATCCACTTGCGTATGTGACCCGTGCGCAAGCCGAGTCTGCCATTGCAATGTTGCCTACAGAACAACGCAGCGCATTCAGATTTGTGGTGCAAGCCTTGCCCGGTACGCCTCCGACAGGGTGGGTGGTCGGGCTTGCGATACGGGCCGGTCAACCCCAATTGTCGCAAGCCTTGCAAGCGGCCATGCGTGGCGTTCGAGAAGATGGCACATTGGCCCGCATCTACCGCGAGCACGGCTTGCAATTGACCACGCCATAAAGCAACGCGGCAACCGCAACGACCGACAGGCTTAAATCAGCTTTTCGGTTTCGCTGCCGATTTTTCTTAAGGGCTGGTAACGACCAGGATGACTCAAAAGAGGCACCTCAGTGGGGCTTCCATCCCAAGTCGGATCCTCAATGCTGTCGAATACTTCGCGCAATTTCTGGCCCCATGTGCTGTGCACCATGCGGAAATAGGGGTTGTGCTCATCAATGCAGGTGATTTTGTCGCTTTGCAGACTGTCGGCTTCGTAAAGTGCCATGTCTAAAGGCAAGCCCACGGAGAGATTGGACTTCAGCGTCGAGTCCATGCTGACCAACACACACTTGGCCGCCTCATCCAAAGGGGTTTGAGGGGTGATGACGCGATCCAGTACAGGCTTGCCGTACTTGCTGTCGCCAATTTGGAAAAACGGCGTTTCTGGTGTGGCTTCAATGAAATTGCCGGGGGAATACACTTGAAACAAGCGCATGCCTTCGCCTTTGATTTGACCGCCAAAAATCATGGACACATTGAAATCCACCCCCGAGGCTTTGAGTGCCGCACCGTCACGTTGAAAGACATGGCGGACGGCTGAACCCAACACGCGAGCCGCATCAAACATACTGGGCGCATTCCAAATAGTGACTGGATCGCCGTCTTCATTTTTGAGTTTTTCAACTTGCAAAATCTCACGCACCGATTGGGAAATGCTGAGGTTGCCTGCCGACAATAAGCACATGAAACGATCGCCTGGTTTTTCATAGACGATCATTTTGCGAAAGGTGCTGATTTGATCTAAACCTGCATTGGTGCGCGAGTCGGACAAAAAAACCAAGCCCGCATTCAGTTTGACTGCAACACAATAAGTCATAGGAAATTCATCGTTGTCCCACTTGGAACAGGCTCAGCGCCTGTCGCTTGTGGACGTTGAAACAAGATCAAATACCAAGCAAGTGGTCGTGCCGTGCGCGTACAACTTGCCATCAGCACCGACCAAGCGAGCTTCAGCGGTGGCCAACTGACGGCCTGCGTGCAAGACGCGGCCTTCGGCACGGACACGTTTGACATCCGGAGTCAAGGCTCGCACGATATTGACACTCAACTCAGCCGTGGTATAGCCTCGCCCAGCCGGCATGAGCGTGTGAACGGCACACCCCATCGCCGAATCCAACAACGTGGCGAACCACCCCCCGTGTACCGTTCCCATCGGATTGAGCAGTTGTGACCCTGGTGCCCCTTGAAAAATCGCGACGCCTTCACCGACTTCGATCAGCAAAAAGTCCAAGGTTTTTGCAATGGTGGCGTGGGGTAATTCCCCAGCCAACATGGCCTGCATCATCCCCAACCCCGTTTTCCCTTGGAGTTGACTTGGGGTCGCCACACCTGCACCTGGGCCTTGCGCGAGCATGGCTCGCACACGTGCCTCGTCTGACAACCACGACTCTAGTTGGTCTTGCTTCATGTTTCAGCTCTTTATCCGAACGCGTTTATTTGTGCGTCAAGCGGCCAAAGCTGGTGCGCAAGGGATCTGCTGGGCCACCACGACTGGGGCCATTGCCTGGATTCGTGCGCGGTTTACCTGCTCCCCCACGGTTACCACCACGGTAGCCACCCCTATCGGCAATCGCATCAATGCTGGTGCGCAAAGGATCGGGCTGTCTCCCACCGGTATTTCCACCTTGACCGCGCGGTTCACTGCGGGAATTGGGACGTTTTTCAGCGCGTGCATCGGCATTGCGAAATGCCGTTGGCCCAGGCTGGACATCCGACATTGCTCCTTGAGGCTTACCAAAACCATCCCCTCTACCGCCCGCAGGTGGATTGCGTCGTGGGGGTTTACTGGTATGTCGAGGCTTGCCCTCGCCTGCATAGGGCTGTCTGGGTTTGGCGGATGGTGCTGGGGCAAAGGAAACTCCAGCGCCGAAAGAAGAGGTTCCGCCGCTGCCCACTTCGCCATCCTCAGATTGGGTCATCTGCGCTCTGGATTTAGGCTTGGCAGGACGGTGACGGGTGTCGGCGCTCTTTTTTTCGCGGATGCGATCCATCATTTCTGAGCGTGCCGCTTTAGCGGCTGCTGCCATCACTTCGCGGCTCGGCGCTCTACCTGCACCACCCCAAATGGTTTGACGCCCCATCGCAATGGGTTCCGCTTTTTCGCCGGGTTCGGGGCCAAAGCCGTCCAGCACTTTCACCTCGATGCGCTGCTTTGTAAAGCGTTCGATGTCCTGCATGAAGCCTTCTTCGTCCATGCACACCAAATTGACAGCTTCGCCGCTGGCTCCTGCTCGCCCGGTGCGGCCGATACGGTGGACGTAATCTTCTGGCACGTTGGGAATTTCGTAGTTGACGACATGAGGCAACTCATCAATGTCGATGCCTCGGGCTGCAATGTCTGTCGCTACTAAGACCCGAATCTCACCGCTTTTAAACCCTGACAGGGCTTGGGTACGCGCCGCCTGACTCTTATTGCCGTGCAAGGCCATGGCGGTAATGTCTTTTTGGTTCAGGAAGTCGGCTACGCTGTTGGCACCAAACTTGGTTCTGGTAAAGACCAACACTTGACTCCACTCATGCGCTTGAATGATGTGGGCCAAGACTTCTTTTTTCTTACTCCGCCCCACAGGGTGAATCACTTGGGTGATGCGCTGCACCGTCGTGTTGCGTGGCGTGACTTGAATGTGCAAAGGTTCACGCAGCAGCCCATTGGCTAATTCACGAATGTCGTCGCTGAACGTCGCTGAGAACAACAAACTTTGCTTTTGGGCAGGCACAAGGGCCAGCACCTTCTTCACGTCGTGAATAAAGCCCATGTCCAACATACGGTCGGCTTCATCCAGCACCAAGATTTCTACTTTGGACAAATCCAAAAAGCCTTGCTGTGACAAATCCAGCAAACGCCCGGGGGTCGCGACCAAGACGTCCACGCCTTTTTGTAAGAGTTTGATTTGGGGGTTCATACCCACACCACCAAACACCACACCCGATTGCAAACTTAAGTGTTGGCCGTAGATTTGAACGGACTCCTCTACCTGCGCTGCCAGTTCGCGGGTCGGTGTCAACACCAGGGCACGTACAGGCTGATGGCTTTTCTTGCCCGCTGATGCGGAGTGACGCTGGGACAACAGATGCAGCACAGGCAACACAAAAGCAGCTGTTTTCCCTGTTCCTGTTTGTGCGCCTGCCAACACATCATGCCCAGCGATGACGGCGGGAATGGCTTGGGCTTGAACGGGTGTTGGTGTCTCGTAGCCTTGATTGCGTACCGCTTGCACCAGTGCGGGGGCCAAATTTAACTCTTCAAATGTCATGCGTACCACGAATATCGCGCTGTAATAAAAATTGCGCAAGAGCATAACCGTGCCCAAACACCAGCAGGCGGCGGGTCAGTCTAGGTTATGGCAGTTGGGGTATTGGGAGTGCCCGCTGACCTGGTAAGGAAACGCGCCGTGCTCCCCAGCATTGTTGCTGGTTCGTACATCGACTGTGATGCACAACATCGCTATTGTCGCATGAGCGGATAATTGCTGCCGTTTGCATCGAATGTTTCGATTTTTTTGATTTAGAAGGTCTCTTTTACATGGCTCAATACGTTTTCTCCATGAATCGGGTGAACAAAACCGTTCCCCCCAAGCGTCAGATTTTGAAGAATATTTCTCTCAGCTTCTTCCCTGGCGCAAAAATCGGCGTGCTGGGTTTAAATGGTTCGGGTAAGTCCACCCTGCTGAAAATCATGGCGGGCATCGACAAAGAAATCGAAGGCGAAGCCGTCCCCATGCCCGGTATCAAAATTGGGTATCTGCCTCAAGAGCCACAAATTGATCCTCAGCAAACGGTACGTCAAGCAGTTGAAGAAGGCATCGGCGGCGCGTTGGCGGCCAAAGCACGGTTGGATGAAGTTTATGCAGCCTATGCCGATGAAAACGCCGACTTTGATGCGCTCGCTGCCGAACAAGCCGAGCTAGAAGCCATCATTGCCGCAGGGGGCAGCGAAAACACCGACTTGCAATTAGAACTGGCCGCGGATGCGCTGAACTTACCCCCTTGGGATGCCACCATCGACAATTTATCTGGAGGTGAAAAGCGCCGCGTTGCCTTGTGCCGCTTGCTGCTGTCCAAGCCTGATATGCTGCTGTTGGACGAACCCACCAACCACTTGGATGCAGAAAGTGTCAATTGGTTAGAGCAGTTCTTACAACGATTCCCCGGCACGGTGGTGGCGATCACCCACGACCGCTACTTTTTGGACAACGCCGCAGAGTGGATTTTGGAACTCGACCGCGGGCACGGCATTCCTTACAAGGGCAATTACTCCGATTGGCTGGATCAAAAAGAGCGTCGCCTAGAAGTCGAGCAAAAAACCGAAGATGCCCGCATGAAGGCCATGAAAGAGGAGCTGAAATGGGTGCGTGCCAACGCCAAAGGCCGTCAAGCCAAGAGCAAGGCACGTTTGGCCCGCTTTGAGGAATTGAGCGACATCGACTACCAAAAACGCAACGAAACCAACGAGATTTTCATTCCTGTGGCCGAGCGTTTGGGCGCACAAGTGATTGAGTTTCACAAGGTCAGTAAATCTTTTGGCGACCGTTTGCTCATCGACAACCTGAGTTTCACCGTGCCCGCTGGTGCGATTGTGGGCATCATCGGCCCCAACGGTGCGGGTAAATCGACCTTATTCCGCATGCTGCAAGGCGTGGAGCAACCCGATGCGGGCCACATCGTCATCGGTCAAACCGCCAAGCTCGCCTTTGTCGATCAAAGCCGTGCCACACTGGACGGCAGTAAAACTGTATGGGAAGACGTGTCCGGTGGCTTGGACAACATCACGGTCGGCAAATTCGTGATGCCCAGCCGTGCTTACATCGGGCGCTTTAACTTCAAAGGGAACGATCAACAAAAATTGGTCGGCAATTTGTCCGGTGGGGAGCGCGGACGTTTGCACTTGGCGAAAACCTTGGCGCAAGGCGGCAATGTGTTGATGCTAGACGAACCCTCCAACGATTTGGACGTGGAAACCTTGCGCGCACTGGAAGAAGCCTTGTTGGAGTTTGCGGGTTCTGCCATGGTGATTTCCCATGATCGCTGGTTCTTAGATCGCATTTGCACCCATATCTTGGCTTGCGAAGGCGATTCGCAGTGGAAATTCTTCGACGGCAACTTCACCGAATACGAAGCCGACAAGAAAAAACGCTTGGGCGAAGAAGGTGCTCGCCCCAAACGCGCTCGCTTCAAGTCCTTGAAATAAGCCATGTCGCCAGTCACCCCTCTGATCTCTGATGAAGACGTGCTGGCGGCCACGCGCCGCTGGCTGGAAAACGCCGTCATCGGTTTAAACCTGTGCCCCTTTGCCAAATCGGTCTATGTCAAGAACCAAGTGCGTTTGGTGGTCAGTCACGCCAAACATTTGGATGGTTTTTTAGAAGACCTCGACCGCGAGCTGGAGCTGCTGAAAAGCACGCCTGCTGAAGAAGTGGACACCACGCTGCTGATACATCCCAGTTTGTTTCCAGACTTTTTGGTGTTCAATGACTTTTTAGACATTGCCGATCAGGTGCTGGCAGAACACGAGCTTGAAGGTGTAGTGCAAATAGCCCCCTTTCACCCCGCCTTCAGTTTTGAAGGCGAAGCAGAAGACGACATGAGCCACTACACCAATCGCTCACCCTATCCCACTTTGCACCTGCTGCGCGAAGACAGCCTAGCGCGTGCGATTGCCAGCTACGGCGACACCGATGTCATTTATCAGCGCAACATCGTTCAATTGCGCGAACTGGGACATGATGCTTGGGTTCGTTTACTGAGTGCTGTGCCAAAGTGATCTGCCGATTGATGGTGTTTTGAACCCTATTTTTCCATTCTTTTTAGTTTGAAAGCTTCTGTGAACAAAGCGTCGCCACCAGCCACCGCCTCAAGCCACCCAAGCGCCTTACAAGAGTGCCTTGATGAAGCTCTGTTAGACGGCCCTCGTCTGATCCAACAATGGCTACAGACAATGGCGAGCGCGCTTTTACAACGACAAAAAGCGAGTACACCGAAAGAAATGCCCATTTGGCGGCAAGCCCATGAAACGTTGCAAATGGCGCGAGCCGCCATTCAAAGCATTTGGGTGAGGCGTTGGCACGAATCGATGCGCCATGCTGTGCAACACGCCGGCGCGCCACACGGCGCCCAGACAGCGTCCTTGCGGTTTGAGGCCTTAGAGTTGATGAATCAAGAGCAGGTTCATGCTGCTGTCGAAGCAGCCCGATTTGAGCAACGTGTGCTGCTTCGTACCACGTCTGCATTCGAGTCTTGGCTCAGCCGCCTCAATCACATTGCACCACAAACCGACCATCAAACGCTGACGACATCCCCCCTACGTCCTGAGATCAGCGTGCAAGCCCTCCTACACACGCTAGAAAAGGTGTGTCCAGACGACCATATCAGACTGTGTTGGCTGCAAACGGGAAGTGCTGCTTGGGCGGCGCTCTTGACCTCGCTTTATGAATTGCTGGATCGCGTCTTGGATCATCACGGCCCGTTGCTCACTGAGGACTTTCAAACCCTGCCCCCTGCCAGCCAGCACCACCAACCATCAGCCCCAGTTGACACCGAAATTACCCTCAGCGAGCTGCATCAGTTGCTGGTCAGCGACTGGAGCAAGCAAAGCGCTGCCCCCAGCACCCTCGCGCTGGCGCTGGGCGATCAAAGCACAGACACGCCTCAACAAGCGTGGCAAGAAACCACGATTGGCGAAGCGCCTGCAGAAGAACCTGCCGACAGACGCAGAAAATCTCGTGAACGCACCGCCACGGACACTGGAACGGCACCGCTGACAGATTTGGCAGAGGAAGTCGTGGGTCTGATGCTGGACAGCATGACCAACGATCCGCGCTTACTTGCCCCCGTCATCGAAGTGTTGCAACAACTGCGCCCCGCGTTGCTGCAAGCCGCACGCGAAGAGCCTCGTTTTTTTTCAGACAGAAACAATCCAGCGCGACAGCTGTTGGACGAATTCACCCTGCACAGTTTGGCCTATACCAAAACCAGCAGCTCCGACTTTCAGGCGTTCCTGCAACAGCTGACCAACACCTTGAGCGTCCTCAACTCGGCCAAAGACTTAAGCGCCAGCGCGCGTTTTACACAAGCCCTCAGAATGTTTCTGGGCTCGATCGCTTCAATGAAAAAAGCGGCCAGCACCCAAGAGCAATCAACCATGGTGGCGAGCTTGTTGAAAGCAGAACAGCGGTATTTGTTGACCGAGCAAGTGCGACAACACATTGCCATGCGCACAGACATCAAAACCACCACCCCTGAGTTGCTGGCTTTCCTCTATGGACCTTGGGCACAAGTGATTGCCGAAACGCGCTTGTCGGCTCAAACAGGCCACGCCGCAGACAAGGCAGCAGAAGATCGCTGCATCAAACTGATCTCGGATTTGATTTGGAGCTGCAACCCCGTGGTCGCCTCCAGAGACATCGCTCGGCTTGTCAAAACCATTCCCTTGCTGCTGCGGCAACTGAAAGACGGGCTACAACGCATTCACTTTTCGACAGAGGAAACCCATCGGCTGCTGCTGCACGTGATGGGGCAGCACGACAAAGCCATGAAGAATCCCAGTGGTTCACAAACGTCTTTGCCAACGGCGTCAGCCGCCTACAGGCCAGCGGCTGAAGTCCCACAAAACGACTGGCAGTCCACCATTCCATTGGTCCATTTGGATCACGAATTTGCACCAACTGAGTTCAACGCAGCGTCCTCTTATCGGACGGAAACACCGCACAGAGGAACGCTGCCTGCATTGACATTGGGCGCGTGGGTAGAGATGAACCACCCGCCAGGTCATTTACAACGAGCAGAGTTGATTTGGATCAGTCCACACGGCACGATGTACCTGTTCAAAAACGGAGAGGGTCAAAGCACGTCGCTTTCTAAATCCATGTGCGAACATTTGTTTCAACAGCAACGCTTGCGTGTGATTGCCATGAACAGCATGGTGGACGATGCACTTGATACGGTGATGGCCAAAGCGGTTCGTAACAGCGCAATTTGGCCTTGATTGCATAACGATTATGGCTATCATCGCCAGATCACTGCCTCGATTTCATCCATCCACTTCAACTTCACCGACAAGCAGGTTTTCTTCTCATGGAGTCAACACAAGCCACGGCGCACGCCCACCCCAATACCGTCGCTCTACAAGCCTGCCTGCGCGAAGCGATTGCTGAAGGACCTCGTCTTTTCAAGCAATGGCTCAACGGCCTGGGTGAAGAACTGCACGCAAAAGAAAAAAGTGTCAGCAGTTTTCGGGAAAGAACCGAACTCATCAACAGTCAAAACCAAATTTCTCGACTGCGGCCTGAACTGGAAAAAAAATGGGCGGTGTGCTGGGAAAAAGCCATCGAAAACGGCTTGAAAGGACAACAAACGCCCAGCCAGACGCGTCGCTCTTTGTCCCAAATTCGTTTCGAAGAACTGGAGTTGATGGGCGATGACCAAATACAGGCCACCGTTGAAATTGCGCGCATTCAACAAGCCGTTCAAATCATTGCAGACCAGGCACTGAACGACCTCACCGCACGCCTGAGTCGTGCGCAAGGCTCCAGCGTTGTCAAGGCCAGTCAAAACCCTTTAAGCCCTGAAGTGGTGGTGCAAGCCTTGACGCAAACCTTGGATACGGTCTGCCCTGATAAAGCCACCAGAACGCTATGGCTGCAACACGGCTCTAAGCTGATGGGACAAGAGTTGACAGAGCTTTATCTGCATTTGTCGCGCTTGTTAGACGAGCAGGGGGTCACACCAGCGCAATACGGTGCCGTGCAAACTGCCGGTGGTGGCTCATTCAGTGGCGGTCCCGGCCTTCGCCCTGTGGCACCTGGTGGCGCAGTCGCTGTGCCGGTGCCAGGTGCGGCTCCAGTAGGCTATGCTGGATCGCCAAGCGGCAACGACGCTTGGGGTGGCACAGGGCATGGAATGCTGCCCCAGCACTACGGTGGACTTCGCGCAGCAACGCCAGTGGCACCGTCTTTGCCCGTTGGCAGCTTGCCCCCCTCCTCATTGCTGACGCTGAATCACCTGCACCAACTTTTGGTCTCAGAAAACGCCATCGCCCTGCTCAACTCGCAAGGTGAAACAGGGCAGGCAGAACTGAACATTCAAGGCGTAGAGGGAAATGTCAATGATGCGGTCCCTCTTCCCACGTTGATCATCACCGACCCCAATGCGCTGGCTGCACACCCCACAGACGGGACGGCCCGCCCGACGTACCACGGCAATGAGCGGCGCAAAAGACCTCGTGGGGTGCAAGCCCTTGACGGCGATGCCTTGGGGCAACTCTCCCTACGAGAATTGGCCGAAGAAGTGGTGGGATTGATGCTCGACGGCATTGCACAAGACGAACGCCTCCTCGCCCCCATCAGCAGCACCCTCAAAAGTCTGCGTCCGGCGTTACTGAAAGTCGCCAGTCAAAATCCTCGCTTCTTTGCCGACCGCGCCAATCCTGCGCGGCGCTTGTTGGACGAGTTGACACAGCGCAGTCTTGCCTACTCCAGCACGGACAGCGACGGGTTTGATTTTTTCATCCACCGTTTGCAAGAAGCGGTTCACTCTCTCAGCGGTGACGAGTTGGACACCAACCAGCTGGCGCTGAATTTTGAAAAAGCCTTGTACATCTTAGACAGCCCAGCCGATACAGTGCCCCAAGCCTTAGAGGCGCAAGAGGCTGAACAAGACAAAGCCGTGGCGTCTCTCTTGAAAGCAGAGCAGCGTTATTTGATTGCTGAAAAAATCGCCCAAAAAATACAAGCGAGAAACGACTTTGGCCTGGTACCACACGACATACAGCAATTCATCACGGGCCCTTGGTCACAAGTGATCGCGCTGGCTCAAATGCAGCCCTCGCCAGACAGCAAGCAAGAAGACGGCAGGACCGCAGCACAAGCGTATCTGGACCTCACGTCTGATCTCTTATGGAGTTGCCACCCTGAATTGGCCAGTCGTAACCGCGCCAGACTTGCGCGCGTCATCCCGGGGCTGCTGCGAAAATTGCGCCAAGGCCTTGCCAGCATCGGCTATCCCCAAGAACAATCGGCGCCCTTTTTTAATGTCTTGATGCGTTCGCATGAAGCAGCCTTGCGCGCCAGCACGAACGCCAACAGCAACGATGGTGAAGCGACAGCCCCATCGTCCCCCACCCCATCGGCCAGGGCACCCCTCCCCGCCGAAGCCCCAACCGCAAGCGCTGGCGACGAATACGACAGCACGCCAGCCCCAGGGCCGTGGCTGAGTCCCACTGAAGTCGCAGATGCACGGATGTTGGACGTTGCAGACTCGCAACCCGACTTTGCCCAAACCGAGCCGATGGAGTATTCCTCATACGGCGCTGCGTGGGCCGCAGCAGAAGCGCCTGTGGCAGATATGCTGCCCAAGGACGATTTTTTGGATTTGAGTCTGGGGGCTTGGATCGAGTTGGAGCAAGTCGCAGGCGAGCGTCAGCGTGCACGCTTGAAGTGGGCCAGCCCGCACGGCAATATGTATTTGTTCATCCGCACCGATGGCAAATCCATCTCCATGACACGGCGAATGTATCAATCGCTCGTAACCCAACAACGCCTACGCCTGGTGGCAGACCAAAGCGTGGTCGATGACGCATTGGACGGCGTGATGGCCATGGCCGTTCGCAACAGCACCAAAAACTGAATCTCAACCCATCTACAACCATAGCAAAAAAAGTGAGCTGCTCACGCAACTAAACAGCACGCTTCAGCCGTTTTCATACTTATAAATTAGCAAAAAAATCTAAAAAAATGGTGCCGATTGGTCATGTGGACGTCTGGTGCACCGATTTTTCTTCACCAGCAGACGTTTTTTGATAAATTTTAGCGATTTTTTATATATCAAATCAGCTGAAATACAAGAATTA
>DLPA01000087.1:23443-23919 GCA_002479815.1 bacterium UBA7470
GCGTGAGCAGCTCACTTTTTTTACTATACCTTTTATAGACGCTTGGAGAGATGCGGCAGGTTCAGGCTGAAGCAGGTGTGGGTGGCATCGGACTGCACCGCCACTTGTCCGCCGTGGGCGCGGACGATGGCTTGTGTGATCGCCAGCCCCAAGCCCGCCCCTTGGTGGTCGCCTTGGGCGTGGCTGCGGGCGGGGTCGGCGCGGTAGAAGCGATCGAACAAGCGCGGCAAGGCTTCGGCGGGAATGGCAGGGCCGGTGTTGCACACGCGCAAGCAAACGTGGGTGGCTTCGTCCCACAGCTCCACGCGCACCTCGCCGCCCTTGGGGGTGTGCCTGAGCGCGTTGGACAGCAAATTGCTGGCGGCGCGGCGCAGCATCAGCTGATCGCCTTGCACGGTGACTTGACCGTGCAAGCGCATACGGATGCCTTTGTCTTGTGCCAGCGGGTCGTAAAACTCCAGCAAGGCGTTCAACTC
>DLPA01000087.1:24043-32421 GCA_002479815.1 bacterium UBA7470
CATGTCCGACACCATACGGGCCAGATGCTGCAATTCCTCAGCGTTCGAGGCCAGCACCTCGCGGTAATCGGTGCTGGTGCGGGGTTGGGAGAGCATGACTTGGGTTTGCGTCAGCAGGGTGCTGATGGGGGTGCGCAACTCGTGCGCCAAGTCGCTGGAAAAGTCGGTGAGCCGCTGAAAATCGGCCTGCAAACGCGCCAGCATCCCGTTCAGGCTCTGCGCCAGCTCCGCCAGCTCGACGGGCATGGGGGTGTCGGGCATGCGCTCGTGCAGGCGTTGTGGGCTGACGGCTTGGGCTTGTCGCTGCATGGCACGCAAAGGGGCCAAGCCACGGCGAGCCGTCCACCACCCCAATCCACTGCTGACCAACAGGGCCAAGGCGACGTACACCGCCAAGGTCTGACGCAAGGCGCTCATGAAGTGGGCATGGTGATGGGTGTCGATGGCTGCCAAAATCAAATAACCGGCGTGAGTTGATCTCCACATCACGCCATCATCTGCCCGCATATCTGGACGCATATCTGGACGTACAAAGGGCGTGGCCCACCCGCGCCATGTCGTGCCTTGATCGGCCCACACGGGAGGCGTGGCGTGCAAGGGCAGGCCCGCACTCAAGGCCGAGGGAAAGCGCAGCGTCGGCGTGCTGGCAAACAGCACCTGCTGATCTTGTCGCACCTCCAACCGCAGGGTGGGATGGGTGTCCACCAAGTCGGTCAAGTGCTCGCGCCAGTGGGTGGGCGATTGCACCATCGTGTGCCAAACGAGGCGAATTTTGTCGTGCAGCAGCGCTTTGTCCATTTCGACGAAATGCGCGTCGATGGCCCACGCCGCCACCCCGCCCAAGCCCAACAAGACCAAGGCCGAGGTCAGGGCATAGCCCACGGTCAGCCGCGCCGTGAGCGTCCACTGCCGCCAGTGCCACCACGGCGACCACAACAACCACAGCCCCCGCGCCCGCTGCTCGCTCACACCGCATCCCCTGACGCGGAAGAAGGCTCGGGCACTTCCAGCACATAGCCCATGCCGCGCACGGTTTGAATCAGGCGCACCTCAAAGCCCTCATCCACCTTGGCCCGCAAGCGGCGTACCGCCACGTCGATGACGTTGGTGTCGCTGTCGAAATTCATGTCCCACACTTGAGAGGCGATCAAGGAGCGGGGCAAGACCTCGCCTTCGCGCCGCATCAGCAACTCCAGCAAGGCAAATTCTTTGGCGGTCAGGTCGATGCGTCGCCCTGCTCGCAAAACGCGACGGCGCAACAAATCCAACTCCAAATCGGCCACCCGCCACACCGTCGGCTCGGCAGCAGCAGGCAGCGCACGCCCCCGTCGCAAGAGGGTACGCACCCGCGCCAGCAGTTCGGCAAACGAAAAAGGTTTCACCAGATAGTCGTCGGCCCCCCACTCCAAGCCCTTGACGCGATCCTCCACCTGATCCCGCGCACTGAGCAAGAGCACCGGCATCGCCCGCCCCTGCCCCCGCCACTGCCGCAAGACCTGCCAACCGTCCATCAGCGGCAGCATCACATCCAAAATCACCACATCGTGCTGACCCTCCAGCCCCAAATGCAGTCCATCCAACCCGTTGTGTGCGACGCTGACGACAAACCCCGCTTCCCGAAAGCCCTGCTGCAAATAATCGGCGGTCTTGATTTCGTCTTCGATGAGGAGGAGGTTCATGGGGAAAGTGTGGGAAAGATGACAACTCACAGGTCACTAAAAAATCTGGGCTTCGACATATTTCGTCGTTTGCTCGACACTCATGACTGCGACCCGGCGGGTGGTTCGCCTCAAAATCAAGTATTTTCTACTTTAGTGGTGTGCTGCTGTCATGACTTTTTCTGCTCCGGCTATTTTGGTGATCGACGACAACGTGACGGAAATCCGCTTGCTGCTGGAAATGCTGCGCGAGGAGGGGTATCGGTTTTTTGTGGCGCTGACGGGTGAAGATGGATTTCGTCGCGCACTACAACACCAACCCCAATTGGTCTTACTCGACCTGTACATGCCCGATATGGATGGACAGGCCACGGCGCGACTGTTCCATGCCGACCCGCGCCTGACCCACATTCCCATCGTCATGCTCACCGGCTCCAACGCCTTGACCGACAAATTGGCGTCCTTCAGCGAAGGCGTGGTGGACTACATCACCAAGCCGTTTTCAGCGCAAGAGGTGGCCGCACGTTTACGGGTGCATTTGCGTCGTTGGGGTGCGACTCCCTATGCCCCACGCACTGCTCCGAGCCCAGCAACTGCCGCAACCCTTACCTCAGCCCTCAGCCCAAGCAAACACGCAGTCAGCGGCATCGCCCCTCACGCAGCGCCACAGCCGTGGGGAAGCGCCGAAGCCGCACGCTTGCAGATGCTGGCCAAACACCCCGATGTGTTGCCCCAACAGCGTTGGGTGCTCCATGCCCAAGCTTTGTTGTTGACGCATTTGGCGCAACCGCTGAACTTGCCCGACTTGGCGCACCGTGTTGGCACCAACGAACGCCGCCTGTCGGAGGAGTTTCATCGACAAACGGGCAAACCAGTGTTTGAGTATTTGCGCACCCAACGGCATCACATGGCTTGCGAGTGCTTGCTGCAGACCAACGACTCCATCACCAGCATTGCTGAGGCAACAGGCTTTGGCAGCGTATCGGCGTTTTCTTTCGCGTTTCGTCAGCGTTGTGGCCTCACTCCTAGTGAGTTCAGAGCCAGCGGGAGGGCCCTCCCATGAGCACGTTTCGTCCCACTGTTGCTTTATCTTGGCTCAAATTCACACCCACCAGTTGGCACATCGCCGTGGGGTTGGTGACGTTGCTGGGCGCACTGACCGTGGCGATATTGGTCGGCCGGCTGGGGATGTCGCCTGATCGTGCAGGGCAAGCTGCGATTGAGGATGCCGTGGTGTCGATTCACACCCAATTCGCTCCTGCTGGGCCATTGGCCACCACCATTCCCACGCAAGAAGGAAGACCAACGGCCTTGCCCGTCAGCTTGGGCTGGCAGGAGCGCAATTTGTGGCTGCGTGTGCAGCTCAAGCTCCCCACTAACGAACCCGAACTGTGGTTGGAGCTGGCGCCCCCGCGTTTGACGCAAGTGCGGTTTCATTACAGGGGATTGGATGGGCAATGGACTTACCAAGACAACGGTGCTGTCGTTCCGGTGGATGAGCGGGTATTGGGCGTTTCCCGACTGCTGTTTCCGTTGAATGTGCAGGGGCGCACCGATCATGAGGTCTGGATTGAGGTACGCAGCCGCTCTCCCCTCCATTTGGGTGTGATGGTTCACAAGCCCAAACTTTTTACGCATCTTGCACTTCAAGATTTTGTAGCACACATATTGATGCTGGGTGCTTTGGGCGTGTTGGGCAGCATGGCTGTGTTGATGGCTGTGGTGGTGAACCAATCGCTGTATTGGTGGCTGGGTGTACGGGTGTTGTTGGTTTTTGTGTGGATGCTGCAACAAATGGGGGTCAGTGCCCTGGTCTTCCCCAACGCTTGGGTGGCAGTGGTGGGACAGCACGGTGTGTCGTTAGCGCAGGCCACGCTGGCTTCGGTGTTGTTCTTGTGTTGGGTATTTTTGCGCGACTTGGGACTGCCCAAGTGGGGACAATGGGGCTACGGTTTGCTGGCAGGCGTGTCCTTGATGGTGGCTTTGGTCGATGCCACGGGTCTTAAAGGCTACCCTTTTGTGGGGCCTGCGACCATCTACCTGAACTTGGCGGTTCATTTGTGGACTACCGCCGCCAGTGTGTATCTCATTTGGCGCGGACGCACGCTGGCGGTGGTGGTGCTCATCGGCGCACTGACCGCCTTGTTGTTTTATGTGCCCGTTGCCAAGGCGCTGCTGGGTCTGGAGGTGACTCGTGTGGTGCGTGAGGCGGCATCGCCACTGCCCACGCTTATCACCGGGTTTTTATTTTTCGTGGGTATTTTGCTCCATACCATGCGGGAGCGTGCTGCTGCCAAACAAGAAATCGTGCAGCACAAGTACGCACAAGTGCAAGAGCTGGAACGACTGGTGGCACAGCGCACCGCCTTGCTGCACACCGCCACCGAGAGGGCGCAACAGCTCAACGCCTCAAAGTCTATTTTTTTGGCTAAAGTGAGCCACGAACTGAGAACGCCCATGCACGCCGTGCTGGGCTATATCGACCTGAGCTTGCGCGAGAATGTGTCGGCGCGCACCCGCAGTATGTTGCAAGTGGCCCACACAGCAGGGCAACAGTTGTTGACGCAAATTGGCGACTTGCTCGACTTCACCCGACTGGAGCGCGAGCAACTGCGCCTGATGCCCGACCGTATGTCTTTGCAGTTGTCGCTGGACGCAGTGATCCACGCCACACGACTGATTGCCCGCGAACGTGGCAATCGCTTCACACCCGTGCTGGACGATGATGTGTCCAATTGGATACTGGCCGATCAACGACGTTTGGAGCAGGTGCTGATGATTTTGCTCGTCAATGCCTGCCGCTACACCCGTTTGGGGCATATTCACTTGCGGGTGAGCAAAGCACAAACCAGCGCATCCGCCGATGCGAGTGACCTGCCACTGAGCACCTTGCGGTTTGAGGTGAGCGATACCGGCAGGGGCATTTCTCCAGAGGCGCTGGGGCGTATTTTTAATGCCTTTGAACGTGGCGATGCGGTCGAAGGCGACGGGATGGGCTTGGGGCTGAACATTGCCCAGCAGTTGCTCGGCCTCATGGGTACACAGCTCGAAGTCAGCAGCACCGTGGGAGTGGGCAGCAGCTTTGCATTTGCCTTGCGCGTCCATGTGCTGACGCACGAGCAGCCGCTGCGCGATGCCGAGCAAGCCACCTTTGGCGGCTATTCAGGCCCACGCCGGCGCATATTGGTGCTGGATGATGTAGCCACCAATCGGGAATATCTGCACTTGCTGCTGACAGAAGTGGGGTTTACCGTTGAACTGGCCGCTGACACAAGCGGCGCCTGGGATCGAATTGCCCAGTTGGAACGCACCGACCAACACATCGACTTGTGCATCATCGACCAATGTCTCAGCGAGCAGCAAACGGGATGGATGTTTGCAGCGCAACTCCATGCCCACACCGAGTGGCGCACCTGCTCATGCCCCTTGCTGATGCTGTCGTCCACCGAACCCAGCCAACCCGAAGCCATAGGCGCACGCGCGACAGGCTCGCCCCTATACATCGACCAGTTCTTGCTGAGACCCGTCCCAACCAACACCCTACTGCTGGCTGTGGCCCGACTGCTGCAACTGGACTGGCAAGCGCAGCCTCAATCAGTCCCCCCGACAGCAACCGATCGCACTGATGCCGACTCTCCCATCCCAACAGCCATCCACCCCACCAATACCCTCCCCACCGCCAGCGATTGGCAGCGACTGCAACAACACGCCAAAGCAGGCGATGTCAACGCCTTAGAGCAATGGGTGCAGCAATTTCCTGCCGCTGGCCACGTCGATCTGGACCGCATGGTGTGGGCAATGGACTTCGACGGCATCGCCCGCTATGCGGGAGCACGTGCCACCTCAGTCCATCCAGCAAACATGAAGTATTAAAAAAATATGAGCTGCTTACGCAAGCAGCACGGGAACTACAGCGTATTTAATACTTGAAATAGGCTTAAATACCTAAAAAACGACCTCCAACGCCCTTTGCGACTGGCTGACACACCAAGGCGGAGGGCGTTTTTTGATTTTTTTGGCTTGTTGGCCCGACGGTCAAACACGAGGATGTGCGCCTCGTCCGCGCCGCACCGGTCGGCGTAATCGGCCGCTTGCGGCAAGGCCTCTTTCATCACCGCGTCGGGTGTGCTGCGATCCCACGATGCTGGGGCCAGCGTTGTTGAGTTTTTCATGCTGCTCATGATCAGCGGATGCTTGATGACGGGTACAGGCCATGAGTCCACAACACCGCCGACGGATTGAATGAGCCGATTTACCTCAAATTGTCGTTCTATCGACAAAAACATTCGCTCCATCGACAACCCAAAAACGCCGTCGATCTTAGTCTTGAGGCCATGCGACCACGCCTTTGTGCTGTGCCACTGGGGCGCTGTGTCGTCCTCATTCATTGGCAGTTGTTTCTTGGAGTTTGGTCATGTTCACGTCGGATTTGTGTCGCCCTCAGCTGCATACCGTGCCCCCTCACCTCGTGCTGCTTGATGCCCGCTTGCCCGACCTGCATACCCTGTGCCAAGCCGTGTCCATGCACGCCGTGCCGTTGGTGGTGTCGTCGCATCAAACCCCGCTTGAGGCCGTGCAGGCGTATCAGCTTGCACAGGCGCAGTCCTTGGGGAATGCAGCATTGCGCCTGCGCGGTTTGCACTTGGTTGGCCACGGCGAGCCCGGGCGCTTGTTGCTGGGACAAACGTGGCTGGACGCGGCCTACGTCGCACACACCTTTGACGATTGGTTTGGTCTGACCACGGTCTTTGAAGACGAGGCGCAGTGTTGGATCTATGGCTGTCACACGGGTCAGGGCGAGGCGGGTCACGCCTTCATCAACGCCTTGGCCGATGCGCTGTGTGTCCATGTGCATGCCGCTAGCCACGCCGTGGGCGCAAGCACACAAGGCGGCAGTTGGTCGTTTGACCGCAGCACCCACCCATCGCCCTACGCGGTGGTTCACAACCCCGTGGCGAGTGCGTGGGAACGCAGTGGCTGGGGGTATGTGTTGATGGCCACCAACGCCGCACCGACGTTTCACCAACTCACGCCGGGGACGGGCAAGGTCTTCACCCCCGTGGGGACGGGTAATCTCGCCACAGCCCATGCGGTGCTGCAACAGCCTGATGGCAAGTTGGTGATCGGCGGCTACAGCAACAACGGTTCAGATGAGGATTACAGCGTCGTGCGACTCCACCCCGACGGATCGCTGGACACCAGTTTTGGTACAGGGGGCAAAGCCATCATTCCGGTGGGCGCTGGCGACGATTTGGCCTATGGCATGGTGCGCCTATCTGATGGCCGACTGGCACTGGGGGGTAGCAGCTACAACGGCACCGATTTTGATTACAGCATCGTCTTGCTCACTGCCAATGGCGCACTGGACACCAGCTTCAGTGGCGACGGCAAATACATCTTTCCGGTAGGGGCAGGCACGGCCAACGATATTGCAGAAGCCATCACCGTCCAAAGCGATGGGCAATTGGTGGTGGCAGGCTGGAGTACTGGGGCAGTGAGCAAATTCAGCGTGGCCCGCCTCAGCCCCAGCGGGGTGCTGGATACCACCTTTGGCGGCACGGGTAAGTTTGTGGTGTCTATGGGCGGCATCAATCACACGGTCAAGAGTGTGATTCAGCAGTCGGATCAAAAGTTGGTTTTGGCAGGGTCTTACGGTAGCGATTTTGCTTTTGTACGCCTGAATACCGATGGCACATTGGACACCACCTTCAACGGCACAGGCCAGCTCATTTTGCCTGTGGGCAGTGGTTCGGATGTGTGCTACAGCATCATTCAGCAAGCCGATGGCAAACTGGTGGCTGTTGGCGCGAGCAATGTTGGTGGCAATCTGGATTTCAGTGTCGTTCGCCTGAATTTAGACGGCACACTCGACACCAGTTTTGACACCGATGGCAAATTAACAGTTGCCATTGCGAGCGCCGCCGCGGATACCGCGCACCGCGTGATTCAGCAGGCCGACGGTAAATTAGTACTAGTCGGTTACAGCATTGCAGATGTCAGCATCGTTCGGCTGAACACAAACGGCTCGCTGGATACCACGTTCAATGGCACGGGCACACTCATCGCCCCCATGAGTCCCAGCGGGTTTGATGTGGCTTACAGCGTGATTCAGCAAGCCGATGACAAATTGGTCATCATCGGCAACAGCGGTGGCGCGACCAGCGACGACTTTGCCGCCCTGCGACTCAACACCGATGGCACGGTGGACACCACATTTGGACAAGTGTGGGGCAGCAACACCCTAGGCGGTACGGCAGCCTTCACCCAAGGCGGCAGCGCCGTCACGCTTGATGCCGACGTACAGGCGATTGATCCACAACTGACCGTACTCAACAGTGGCAACGGCAACTACGCAGGCAGCATCCTGACCCTCAAACGCAGCGGCACAGCCAACGTGCAAGACGTGTTCAGCTTCAACACCACAGGCGCACTGTTCACCGTCAGCGGCAGCAACTTGCAAAGCGGCGGCAACACCTTTGCCACGTTTACGAACACAGGCGGCACGCTCACCATTACTTTCAACAGCAGCGCCACCACCGCCACACAGACGCTGGTCAACGATGTAGCAAGACACATCCAATACAGCAACAGCAGCCCCACACCACCCGCCAGCGTCACGATCAACTGGACATTGGACGACGGCAACACGGGCAGCCAAGGCACGGGCGGGGCCTTGACAGACACGGGCACGACCACCGTCACCATCACCGCAAGCGCCAA
>DLPA01000115.1:0-2075 GCA_002479815.1 bacterium UBA7470
CCCAGCTTTTCGAGGGCGTGGCGGTAATGGTCAAACAAGTCGTCGCCATCGCGCCCCAGCAATGTGGGCCAAGCGTAGGCGGCGGGCACGATGCTGGTCTGGTTGTAGGGCGGCTGGCTGCGCTCGTCGGCCATCTTGAGGAACAGCAAATAGGTGAGCTGCTCCACATAGTCGCCATAGCTCATGCCATCGTCGCGCAGCACGCTGCAGTAGTTCCAGAGTTTCTGGACGAGGGTGTGGGTGGTGGTGTTCATGGTTGATTGATTGGCGGCAAAGCAGCCAGTTTGTCGGCCACCTGTTGGCAAGCCGTGATCAAGTCGGTCACGAGTCGGGAATTCACTTCGAGCATGCCTTCATATTCGCCAAGGTTGCGTGCATCGTGGCATTTGGACAGCACACGCCACACCTCGGGCCCCAAGCCCAAGGTGTGCGGCAACAGTTGAAAAACGATGTAACGGTTCCCCGAGCGATAGCCATGCCAGCGCAAGGCCGCCAAGCACAGGGCATGAGCTGCGTTGTAGGCCAGGTCAAACTGGCTCTCCAGAGCCAAGTCCGCATGCTGGGCATCCTGCAAACGCGCCAAGCCCATGCGTTGAAGCCCGGCAAATTCGTTGATGTCGGGCGGCTCCGCGCGCAAGGACTTGCCAGGGCCAGTCAGACTTTCAAACGGTGAGGTCATGCTCTCCTCCAATCAGCCAGACCTTGGGCTGCGCCATGACGCGTGTCACAAAGGAGCCCCCCTCCTTCAGTCTTTTGGCGAAATCTTGCACTGTGTAGATATTCGGGTTCACCTCGCGGCCCAGCAATTCAGTCACGGCCTGGAGCGCCAACACGACGTCTGCAAACGTCAGGGTATCGCTCACCAGCATAAGGTCAATGTCGCTGCTGGATGTGTCTTCTTTTTTGGCGATGGAGCCATACACAAACGCCGCCTTGATTTGCTGAGCCAAAGGTGCCAGCGCAACACGCAAGGGTTCGGCCAGCCCTACGGTCTTACGCACCAAGCCACACAACTCGGCGTAAATAGGCGAAGTCGGGTTGGCTTGGTAATGCTTCTGGTTGCCAACAGCCTTGATTGTGACCAAACCACTTTGCGCCAGGCGCGCCAACTCGCGCTGCACAGCACCTGAGCCCACGCCTGCCAGATTGATCAGCTCAGTGGCGTAAAAACTGCGCTCAGGCTGCCCAAACAGCAAGCCCAACACACGCTGCTGCGTGCCGGAAAACAAGGCATCCGCCAAGCCGCTGGTGCGTGGCGTTGTGGTGGTTTGGTTTTTTGAGTTACCCATTTTGGGCATTCTAATACCCAAAATGGGTATTTTGTGCGTCTGTCCTCATGGTGGCAACGTCCCTCAGGGCTTCAGGAATCCAATGTTTTGCAATCATGCGATGACAACTTGTTGATTTATTAGTGATTTTTTGGAATTTCCGGATCCGCGTGTGATAAGCCCAAGCAGCACGCGTAAACACCAGCGCACGGCCCACCCAGTTGGACCGCTCGACGATGCGCAGGCCATCGGGGTCGCCGTCAGCGACAAAGATGCGGAGGGAGAAGGGGGTGGGCATCATGACAATGGATTGGCACGCGTGCGATACGCCTGATCCGGCCGATTGCGCACATCAGGGTATCGAAGCTCCAAAACGCCATCTTTCACCATGGCCGTCAAGAAACGGGTTTGCAGCTTATCCGCATCCCTGTCCACCAGTGCTGCAAGCTCAGACGTCGATAACCATCGACCGGCACACAGTTGCCCGACAACAATTTTCAGCTGTGGCACCGGCAATTTTTTGTTCTTCCTGGCGGGTTCTGCCAATGGCAAAAGAGCCAATACCTCGGCAGACAAGCCAGCCAATCGGTCAAATTGGGGGGAGTCCCCCGCCACCCGGTAACTGGCCCAGCGGCGCTGGTTTTGCTGGGTCAGCAGGCCATGGCGAACTAAAGACTGCAAAACGGCGGTGATGTCCTTGGAGTGCTCTCCGGTGATCTCCTGCATGCGACCGTTGGTCACACTGCCCTCGACCTGGGCGGTCACCACCGCTTGCCCGGCGGTTTTGTCCAGCTGGGCAAAACGGTC
>DLPA01000115.1:2163-2971 GCA_002479815.1 bacterium UBA7470
TCAAGTCGCCCGACAAACGCTGCATGACACGCAGGTAAAACTGGAACAGGTTGTTTTCCCAAGTGCCATCGGGCACCACACGGTCAGTCCAACGCACGGCGGGGTCGTCAGACAGGCGTTCGCGGTAGTCCACATGAAAGCCGGGCAGTGCATCGCGCAGCGCCTCAAAACGGCCGAACATCAGCAGCCCGGCCACCGTGGCCCCCTCGGCACCTGTGGCCCGGTCTTTGCGCAAGGCACCCAACTTGGCCAGCAACGCCGACTCATCGAGCAGCAGCCAAGGATGATCAGGCGCACGCGAAGCAAAACGGTTGCGGTACTGCTTGACTGTGTCGGGGTCAAAGTCCGCCACACCAAAATGCTCGACCACCTGCGCATCGGCGGGTGAATCGGACTGGTCTGCCAACATGCGGCGCACCTCATCGTCCTGACAGCGGTAGTCGCCCTCTTCGGCCCGCCGAAAAGTCCCGGTCATGGGGTTCGGGCCTATATAGACGGGCCGCTGCAGACGCGATGCGCGAGGCACCGTTACAGCCACAAAGTGGCGATCCTCATCTGCAAAAGTCTGGATGTCGGCGTCAGACAATAAATTGCGGCTGACCTTGTTGCGGTCATTGAGCTGGTTCCAAAGCACGGTACGTAACTGTGCCGCATCGGGCACCCCTTCCCACACCAAGCCACCCGCTTCTTCAGCCACCCCCAAAATGATGGTGCCGCCCTGCGTGTTGGCCATGGCGCTGTAGGTTTCCCAGAAGCTGCCAGGCAAACCACCCCGAGCTGACTTGAATTCGGTGTCAATGCTCTCGGC
>DLPA01000202.1:0-2602 GCA_002479815.1 bacterium UBA7470
CTAGAAGGTTTGAGCATCGGTGCGGTGGCCGAAATCATGCAAATGAGCAAATCGGGCGTGTTTGCGCATTTTGGTTCGCGTGAGGAATTGCAAATTTCCGTGGTGCGCGAATACCACCAACGGTTTGAGGAGGAAGTGTTCTTCCCCGCCGTGGCGCAAAAACGCGGCTTGCCCCGCTTGCGGGCGCTGTTTGCCAATTGGATGCGCCGCACCAGCATCGAAATTGAAGCGGGCTGCATCTACATCAGCGGCGCTGTCGAGTTTGACGACCGCCCAGGCCCCGTGCGCGATGCCTTGGCCAGCTCGGTCAAAACATGGTTGACCGCCATGAACCGCGCCGTCGTGCTGGCGAAAAAAGAAGGCCACCTGAAAGCCAGCACCGATGAACAACAAATGACCTTCGAGATTCACGGCCTGATTTTGGCCCTGCACTACGAAGCCCGTTTTTTAAAGACCCCCGGCTCAGTCGAACGCGCCTTGGCTGGTTTTGAGCGCATCGTGGCCGAACAAGCCACGCCACAAGCCCCGCGTTGAACGCGCTGGTTTGTTTTCACTTTCTGACACTTTTTTCGTTTTCCCGTTTTGCCTTTTTGCTTCTTTGACTGGAGTTTGATATGCCCATCTACAACCCCCCTTTGCGTGACATGCAATTCGTGCTGCACGAGGTTCTTCGTGTCACAGACGAATACCGCGCCATGCCCCGCCATGCCGAGGTGGATGCCGACACCATCAACGCCGTGCTGGAAGAAGGCGGTAAGTTCGCTGCTGAGGTGATTTTTCCGCTCAATATCAGCGGTGACGAAGAAGGCTGCACGCTGGACAAAACCACGCACGAAGTCACCGCCCCCAAAGGCTTTAAAGCAGCCTACGCGCAATACGTTGCCGGCGGCTGGCCTGCCTTGTCGTGCGACCCCGACACAGGCGGCCAGGGCTTGCCCTTTGTCGTGAACCAGTGCTTTTACGAGATGATGAACTCGGCCAACCAAGCATGGACGATGTATCCCGGCCTCTCACACGGGGCTTACGAATGCTTGCACGCCCACGGCACGCCTGAGCAAAAAGCCACCTACTTACCCAAGCTCACCAGCGGCGAGTGGACGGGCACGATGTGCTTGACCGAACCCCATTGCGGCACCGATTTGGGCTTGCTGCGCACCAAGGCCGAACCGCAAGCCGATGGCACTTATGTCATCAACGGCGCAAAAATCTTCATCAGCGCCGGTGAACACGATTTGGCCGACAACATCATCCACTTGGTGCTGGCTCGCCTGCCCGATGCGCCCGCAGGCAGCAAAGGCATCAGCCTCTTTGCCGTGCCCAAATACCACGTCAATGCCGATGGCAGCTTAGGTACACGCAATGGCATCTTCTGCGCGGGCTTGGAGCACAAAATGGGCATCCACGCCAATTCCACCTGCCAAATGGTGCTGGAAAACGCGGTCGGTACGATGGTCGGCCAGCCCAACAAGGGCTTGCAAGCCATGTTCGTGATGATGAATGCCGCTCGTTTGGGCGTGGGCAATCAAAGTTTGGGCTTGACCGAGGTGGCCTACCAAAACGCCTTGGCCTACGCCAAAGACCGCGTGCAAATGCGTGCCTTGACTGGCCCCAAAGCCAAAGACAAGCCCGCCGACCCCATCATCGTGCATCCCGATGTACGCAAAATGCTGCTCACTGCCAAAGCCTACGCCGAAGGGGGCCGCGCCTTGGCCTGCTTCTGCGCCTTGTTGTTGGATCGTGAGCTGCACCATCCTGACGAGAAAGTGCGCAAAGACAGCGGCGAGATGCTCGCGCTGCTCACGCCCATCATCAAAGCCTTCATCACCGACAACGGCTGGCAAGCCACCACGATGTGCCAACAAGTGTTCGGCGGTCATGGCTACATCAAAGAATGGGGCATGGAGCAATTCGTGCGCGATGCCCGCATCAACATGATTTACGAAGGCACGAACACCATTCAGAGTTTGGATTTGTTGGGCCGCAAAGTCTTGGGCAACAACGGTGCAACGCTGAAGAAATTCGGCAAACTCGTTGCCGCCTTGGTCGAAGAAGAAGGCGTGAACGAGCAAATGGCCGAGTTCATCAACCCCTTGGCGATGATGGGCGACAAAGTGACCAAGTTCACCACCGAAATCGGCTTCAAAGCCTTCCAAAACCCTGATGAGGTGGGGGCTGCCGCTGTCGATTATTTGCGCGTGGTCGGTCATTTGGTCTATGGCTATTTCTTCGCTCGCATGGCCTCGGTCGCCCTGAAAGAAATCAACAGCGGCAATACCGATCCCTTCTACGCCGCCAAGCTGCAAACGGCGCGTTTTTACTTCGCCAAACTCTTCCCCGAAACCGTCACTTTGATGCTGACAGCTCGCGCAGGCTCCAAAGCCTTGATGGACACAGACTTGGCCTTGGCTTGATAAAAATGGCACTCGCTCCATTCAAAAAGGCATCTGTTGCCTTGGTTTTAGGTGCATGGTTGGCAATGCCAGCCGCTGCTCAAACGACAGGGGGCAGCAATAACCTGACTCCTGTGGGCCGCTGGCACAGCATCGACGACAAGACCAAAGAACTCAAAAGCGAAATCACCATCACTGAAAAAAATGGGGTG
>DLPA01000202.1:2755-3069 GCA_002479815.1 bacterium UBA7470
GAGATCATTCGCGGTGCGAAAAAAACCGAAGGCCAAGCCCTATGGGAAGGCGGTCAAATTCTCGATCCTGAGAACGGGCGCAGCTACACCTTGCGCTTGACCCCAGTAGAGAACGGTCAGAAGCTGGAAGTGCGTGGCTCTATCGCCTTCATAGGCCGCACTCAAACATGGGTGCGTGTGCCCTGATTGGCGGACTCTTTTATCCAACGAATTGAATTGAACACCATGAGCCGTTTTAACGTCAAAAAAGTCGCCGTCTTGGGCGCGGGCGTGATGGGGGCGCAAATTGCGGCGCACCTCGTCAACGTCAAAGT
>DLPA01000119.1 GCA_002479815.1 bacterium UBA7470
GCGGGTGTTGAGCACATAGCTTTGAAAGCCCGTTGGCAAGCGATGCGGCAGTTCTGCCTTCACCAATTCACCGCTGTCGAATTTGCGCCCCGTCACCCGTCGCGCCCAATCGCCCGCCGAGAAAAAGCGCATCGCATCAAACTCTCCCGCTTTCAGAGCTTCTAGGCGAGCCGTGTTGTCTTTGTAGATTTTCACGGTCACACGGTCAAAATTCCCCGTGCCCAAGCGCACATTCAACTTGCGCCCCCAATACTTGGGATCACGCGCATAGGTGATGTCTTTGCCAAAACGCACCTGCCCTATGGTGTAGGGGCCGCTGCCGATGGGATGGTCCATCACCACCTCGTTGAAGGGCTTGCCCTCGCCCCAGCGATGGCTGAAGATGGGCAAGCCGCCCACCGTCAAGGGCAGCTCTCGGTTGGGCCGTTTGAACGTAAACCTCACCACCCGACTATGAGCGACATCGCCCACCACCTCCACACCCGCCACGTCTTCCAGCATGGTTTTGTACGCGGGCGAGGTGTGCGGCCCCAGCAGCGTGTCCACCGTGTGCTTCACGTCCCGCGCCAGCACCGCATCGCCGTTGTGAAACTGCGCTTCGCGGCGCAGGGTGAAGGTGGCAGAGAGGCCCTCTTGAGCCACGTTCACGTCCTCAGCCAGCAAGCCATAGGCGGATGCGGTTTCATCCAACGACCCCATCAGCAAAGAATCGAACATCAAGCTCGACAAATAAGCAGGCGCTGACCCTTTGATGGTGAAGGGGTTGTACTTGTCAAACGTCGAAGCCCGCGAATTGCTGACCAAGCGCAACTCTCCACCTTTGGGCGCTTTGGGGTTGACGTATTCAAAGTGCGGGAAGTTGGGCGGGTACTTCAAATCGCCCCACAAGGCATAGCCATGCGCGGCCCACACAGCAGATGTGTGCAGCAGAGAAACTAGGCTTAAAAATATCAAACGTCGCATGAGACAATTCTGCACTTACTTTCAACCCCTTTTATCCAAATACCGAGCCTACTATGGGATTTCTTGCTGGGAAAAAACTGCTCATCACAGGTCTGCTGTCCAACCGTTCGATTGCTTACGGCATTGCCAAAGCCTGTCATGCCCAAGGCGCAGAACTGGCGTTCAGCTATGTGGGCGAGCGTTTCAAAGACCGCATCACCGATTTTGCGGCTGAATTCAACTCCACGCTGATTTTTGATTGTGACGTGGCCGACGATGCGCAGATCGAAGCCCTGTTCAAAGACCTTTCAGCGCACTGGCCCACGTTTGACGGTTTTGTTCACAGCATAGGATTTGCCCCCCGCGAAGCGATTGCGGGCGACTTCTTAGACGGCCTCAGCCGCGAGAACTTCCGCATCGCCCACGACATCAGCGCCTACAGCTTTCCAGCGATGGCAAAAGCGGCTTTACCCTATTTGAATGAGAAGTCGGCGCTCTTGACCCTGAGCTATCTGGGCGCATTACGCACCATTCCGCACTACAACACGATGGGCTTGGCAAAAGCCAGTTTGGAAGCCTCGGTGCGCTACTTGGCCGAATCGCTAGGCCCACGCGGCATTCGCGTCAACGGCTTGAGCGCCGGCCCCATCAAGACACTGGCAGCCAGCGGCATCAAAGACTTTGGCAAGCTCTTGGGCATCGTCGCCACCGCTGCGCCACTGCGACGCAACATCACCATTGAAGAAGTGGGCAACGTCGCCGCCTTCTTGCTCAGCGACTTAGCCAGCGGCATGACCGCAGAAATCACCTACGTTGACGGCGGCTTCAACCAAACCGCCGGCGCAAGTCGCGACAGTGCGCTGTAACCCCCATTTGCAATCAAGAATTCGCCTGCTTTACATACGCATCCAAAGCCGTATTGAATTGCTTGGGTGCAGCCAAGGCTTGTGTCAAGGCTTGGGCTTTGTCTAGGGTGGGGCGCAGCATATTTTTGGCTAATTCATCACGCCGTTTGGCGCTGAACGCATCACCAGAAGCGGCTGCTAGGTTGTAGAGCGCATAGGCCAGCACGGGCGATGCCGTCACGCCTTGCCCCACTTCATACAACTGAGCCAATTGGCTGACCGCCGCCGACACGCCCTGCGCTGCCGCCTTGCGCAGCCACCACACGGCCTCCTGATCGTTTTTGGGTACGCCTCGCCCGTCCAGATAACGCTGGCCTAGGTTGTATTGCGCCAAGGCATGATGCTGATCCGCCGCTTTACGAAACCAAGCCACCGCCTCGGTCGGGTGACTTGCCACGCCCTCCCCTTTCAGCAACATCACCCCCAAGGCACATTGGGCTGCTGCGTCGCCTTGGTTGGCGGCTTTGCGATACCAAGACGCAGCTTCAGCCTGATCTTGATTCGTGCCTTGCCCGCGTTGCAGCATCACCGCCAAATTGAACTGCGCCACGGCATGACCTTGCTCGGCTGCCTTGCGAAACCAATACACGGCTTCAGCCGCATCTTGCCGCAAGCCTGCCCGTCCCTCGTGATACAAAACCGCCAAAGGAAACTGCGCTTCGCGGTAACCTTCCTTCGCATAGCTCCGCAAGGCAGACAAGGCCGCAGGGTCTTGCTCGACACGACTGACCAAGGCATGTGCCACCGCACTGCTCGGGTCAGCAGGCTGCGCCGACACCAGCACCGCCCCGCACCACACAGGCAACAGCCCCACGCACTTGAGCACACGCACCAACTTTTTAGCTTCCATCATCAACACCCATTTAAAAACTCGACGGCTTGCATCGCAACCAACACACCGTCAGCCGCCCGTCTCAGCCCCGAACTATAGCCAGCTATGAGCCCCCTACATCGAATGCCACCTACAGTCACAAAAAACCATAGTAAAAAAAGTGAGCTGCTTGCGCAGTCTTTTAGGGATATTCGTCAGATATTGATCTTAAAAATGCGCTTGTTTTCTTAAAAAATGATCTTCACAAGCAAAAAAACCTGTTTCTCAGGCCAGAAAAACGGGTTTTCAGCTAATTTTTTAGGTTTTTCAGACGATTTTTAAGAACACAATCGGCCACAAGCTTTGAATTAATTGCGTAAGCAGCTCACTTTTTTTACTATGCTTTT
>DLPA01000167.1:0-1972 GCA_002479815.1 bacterium UBA7470
ATGATGTTGATGGCGGCATCGTGCCCGTCGAACAGGCTGGCGGCGGTGACAAAACGCACCTTGTGAGTGGGGCGGTATTGAGCCAAGGCTTTGAAATCGGCGGACAAATCGGTCATGCGGGGTGTCTCCAAAAAAACGACGAAACGTGCGGTGGGATGGGTGTTGATATTGACGTTTACGTAAACGTCAACTTTAACCCAGAAGCCGCCGTTTGTCATTAGTTTGCCGAGCTTGTGCCACAAACGCGGTGCAGGCGCTTGTGTTTTGTCAAACCATCGCTATTTACACCACCAGCAGGTGACTGGGATCACAACCAAACTTGGTGAGCTGGTATGCTGGTGCAGTCACAAGCAAGGCCCATTTTTCTTTTCCTTAATGGAGGTTTGACATGAATACCGAAGCAGATACCGTGGCAAGCAAAGAGCGTTTGGTGACCGATTTGCGCCAAGTCATTGCCGATGCCGAAGAGCTGTTGAGTGCCACTGCCCACCAAACCGAGGGCAAAGTGGTCGCACTGCGCGAACGCATCGGGGATAACTTGCGCGAGGCGCGTTACAAATTGGTGGACGCAGAAGAAGCCTTGAAAGCGAAAACTCGCGAAGTAGCACGTGTGACCGATGACTATGTGCATGAAAACCCTTGGCGCTCCATCGGCATTGCCGCTGGCGTAGGCTTGGTGGTGGGCTTGCTCATCGGACGGCGTTGAACGGGTCATGGGCCTACCTCCACTGTTCAAAGCACCATCGCCACCGTCACGCCTGCTCGGGTCGGTGACGCGGTTTTTAGACTCAGTGCTCTTGCTGGTGCATGGGCGGCTGGCTTTGCTGTCTGTGGAAGCACAAGTGGGTGGCTTGCGCTTGGTGGCGCTTGTCGTTTGGGCAGTGATGGCGGTCTTGGCCTTGATGATGGGGCTGGGTTTTTTGGTAGCCGCCCTGACGGTGGCCTTGTGGGATGGCCCCTATCGTTTATTGGCCCTGCTGGGGGCAACGGTCTTGTTTCTTGGTTTAGGGGCGCTGGCGGTGCGCCAGGCCAAACGCAGTACCCTACAGATGAGCGCTTGGTTTGAAGCCACCTTGAACGAGCTGCGCCTAGACCGCGAGCGTCTTTCACCCCATCTGCCACCGCCTCCATCGCCTTCCTCGACATCAACAGAGCAGCCCAAGGCATGATGGACGACAAAATCCAACACCTGCTAGAGCGTCGCGCGTACTGGGTGGCCCAGTCGCAAATACAGCGCGACAGCGTGGCCGAGCAAGTGCAAAAGCTTGTCATGCCTGCCCTAGGGCAGATGGATCGCTTGCGTCTGGGGGTGTGGTGGCTGCGCCAGCGTCCTTGGTTGATCGGTGCGGGCGTGGCAACGGCAGTGATGCTGCGGCCCCGCCGTGCGTGGCGCTGGTTGCGTCGTGGCTGGTCGTGGTGGCGGCTGTGGCAGCGCTTTCGTCCTGTACTGACGCAGTTTTCTGCGTATCCAACAAAAAACCTGAACTTCTTTGTGGACAAATAAACTTTTAGGTTTAAAAGTAAACTGACTGGTATTATTTGCTCATATCTCGTGGCTGGCCATGAATCTACCAACGTGATTCGTGCTCAGTTTGTTTTTTCGCTAGAAGGCAGATTCCTCCATGACTCCAGTCGATGATGATGAAGGCATCCCTGTGTCGGTCAAAATCCGACAACGCTTGCAGGCCGCACGTCAACGCTTTCATTCCAATGACAACATTGCTGGGTTCATCCAGCCCGGTGAATTAGATCAGTTGTTGAATGAAGTGACCGAGAAGATGAAAGGCGTGCTGGAAAGCATGGTCATTGACACCGATCACGACCACAACACCAGCGACACCGCTCGCCGCGTCGCCAAGATGTATCTGACCGAGGTGTTTAAGGGGCGTTATGTACCCGGCCCCGCCGTCACCGAATTTCCCAATGCCGAGCATTTGAACGAGCTGATGATCGTTGGTCCCATCACCGTGCG
>DLPA01000167.1:2122-2274 GCA_002479815.1 bacterium UBA7470
TGGATCATGGGTCGTCCCCAAATTCAGGAAGAAGCCGTTGTTCAACTGGCAGATTTGATTCAAGAAAAAACATCCCCTGATGGCTTGGCGATTGTGATGGAAGCCAGCCATTACTGCATGGGCTGGCGTGGTGTGAAGGACATGGACAGCAA
>DLPA01000167.1:2320-26462 GCA_002479815.1 bacterium UBA7470
ATGGACAGCAAAATGATCAACTCTGTGATGCGAGGCGTGTTTTTAAAAGATGCCAATTTGCGCCGCGAGTTTTTATCTCTGATTCCTCGGAAAGGCTAAAGCCATGTTGGTACGTTTGTTGTATGTCAGTCGCGCTGTTGATAAAAACGACAAAGTCGCCATTGATGCCATTTTGGCCAGTGCCCGCCACCACAACCCCGAACACGGCATCACCGGTGTGTTGTGTTATGGCGGCGGCATCTTTTTGCAAGCGATTGAGGGCGGTCGTACCGCAGTCAATGAGTTGTATGCGCAGATCATTCGTGATCCTCGCCACCAAGCCGTACAACTCTTGCACTATGAAGAGATCACCGAGCGCCGTTTTGGGGGCTGGACGATGGGGCAAGTGAACTTGGCGAAGCTCAACACGTCCATCGTCTTGAAATACTCCGAACGCCCCGAGTTCGATCCCTACACGGTCTCAGGCCGCGTCAGCTTGGCCTTGCTGGAGGAGTTGATGGCGACAGCCTCTATCGTCGGGCGGGTGTAACGCCACAGGTGATGATGCACGACTCGCCCTTGCTGCTGGGCTGTGATTTCAGCAGCAGCCCCAGCCGCCAAAAAACCATCGTCATCGCCTTAGGGTACTGCACAGACGGCATGGTACAGCTCACCGAGCTGCGGCACTACCGCAATTTGACAGCTTGGCAGGCCGATTTGGCCGCTTGGCCCGCATGGGTGGGCGGTTTTGATCTGCCCTTTGGCTTGCCGCGTGCGTTGGTGCAGGTTTGGGGCTGGCCCGCCGATTGGCAGCAAGTGATCCGCCATTTTTCGGCGCAGACTCGTCCCGAATTGCGAGTCAAACTGCAAGCCTTCTGCGATGCACGTCCTCAAGGCCACAAGTTTGCACACCGTGCCACCGACGGCCCGGCGGGGTCTAGCCCGAGCATGAAGTGGGTCAACCCGCCCGTGGCGTGGATGTTGCACGCGGGCATGCCCCTGCTGCTGGACTTGAACGCACATTTCCCTGCCCACCAAGCCGCCGTCCTGACGACTCCAGATATCCAAAATGCCCCATGTGAGCGGGTGGCTTTGGAGGCTTACCCCAGTTTACTCGCCCGCACCTTGCTTGGCCTAGCCCCCCAAAGCCGCAGCTTGGGCTATAAGCAAGACGATCCTAAACGTCAAACTCCAGCCCAACGTGACACCCGTGAGCGACTGCTGCACACGCTGTTGACAGGCGCTTACCCGTGGGGTCTGCGCTTGTCAGCCACACCCGCGCAGCAAGCCCTGTGCTGCGACGACGGCAAAGGCGATGTGCTAGACGCGGTGCTGTGCTTGATGCAGGCGGCGTGGAGTTGGCAACAACACCGCCAAGGCCACCCCCGCTGGGGTTTGCCTTTGGACATTGATCCCTTAGAGGGCTGGATCGTGGGGGCTTGAATGTTAGATGCCCGTCAGTTAGAAGCATTGGCAACCGTGGTTGAGCAGGGTAGTTTTGTAGCTGCAGCACTGCGCTTGAACTTGACACTGGCCGCCGTGTCTTTGCGGGTCAAAGCTTTGGAGGAATCTTTAGGGCAACGGCTCTTAGTACGAGGTAAAACCATACGCGCCACGGCTGCTGGCCAAACGCTCTTGACTCATGTGCGCCAAGTGCAGTCGATGGAGCAAGACGTGTTGCGTGACTTGCAACGCGGCACAACAGAGAACGACAATTGGCAAACCTTGCCTGTTGCCATCAATGCGGATTCGATGGCGAGCTGGTTTTTACCCGGTGTAGCGCCCTTGCTGGCCAAACACCGCTTGCTGCTGGACATCACCATCGACGATCAAGATCACACGCACGATGCCCTAAAAAGCGGGGACGTGCTGGGCTGCATCACGACCTTGGCACAAGCCATGCGAGGTTGTGTGGCAGAACCGTTAGGGGTGATGCGCTACCGCTGCGTCGCCACACCGAGCCTGCGTGAGGCGATGCTGGTGGAAGGGCATATGTCCATTCACCGTTTACTGAGCATGCCTGCGGTGATTTTTAACCGCAAAGACGGGCTGCAAGATGCTTTTCTAGTAGAACACTTTGGCTTAAAGCAGGCCAGTTATCCCCGTCACTTTGTGCCGTCGGTAGACGGATTTGAAATGGCGATTGCCTTGGGTTTAGGTTGGGGCATGGTGCCAGAGCTGCATTTCACGCCCACTCACCCTGTCTTGAATACACTGGTTGATGTGCTGCCTGATAAGGCTGTGGATGTGGTGCTGTACTGGCAACACTGGGCACGAGAGTCTTTATCCGCCCAACGCTTGACAGCAGCCGTCAAAGCCACCGCATCGGTGCATCTGCGCCCATTGATATAAAAATAATAGTAAAAAAAGTGAGCTGCTTACGCAAGTTTATCAATTGTAGCAGCGGATTTCAATCTAAAAATAAGCCCAAAAAAACCAGAAAATCACTTCAACATTCATTTTTGAGGCATGGAAAACGGAGGTTTTTAGATGTTTGAGGCTATTTTTTGAACAAAAGTAGTATTTTTTAAGGATGAAAATCGCTTAAATTTCTGTATTTATTTGCGTAAGCAGCTCACTTTTTTTACTATTACTTTATTTAATCGCCCAAGGGCATACAGCATATCGGGTACGCGCCTGGGGTAGGCGTGGGACTTAAAACCGCTCATAGTCCAATAAAAACCGCCACTGACCTTCGGGCAAATGTTTCAAACTTATACGTCCAATCCGAATCCGCACCAGATGTTGCAAATGCAGTCCTGCTTGCTGGCACAAATCTAAGGTATCTCCTACTTGATACCCTTTGATAGCCAAGCGTAATCGGGTGATTTTTGGGGTTTGGTGGCTGATGCTGGCCTTGATGTATGTGGGCCACGGTACATCCTCACGAGATGAAGGTGGCTGATGGAGATGCTGTAGTTGCGCTGGCAAGACGGATCCTTGAACCTCTGCCATCAACTCATGTTCCAAACCCAACGGCTCTTGAAACACGCGCGCCACACCTTTGTGCTGGGTCAATACGACCAATCCACTGGCTGCAACCTCCAGAGGTGCAACGCAATGGAGGTGTTGCAAATGCTTTTTCAACAACGTTTGTTCAGATCGACCTGTCGCATGATGATGTGCCAGTGTCAAATGCTCCATCCATTGCGCTTGCGACATTGCTGCCGGTTTGTGCAGCAGAACAGTCACCGCAGCCAAGGCAACAGCAGGACCTGTACCTAAAATCTCAACACGTTGCTGAGGCTGTATTCGTCGTGGCACGTCTTGGCAAATTTCACCATTCACTTGGACACGTCCAGCCTCGATCAATCGCTCGGCTTCCATGCGGGAGCATGAGGCCATGCCCATCACGACTTTAGACAAGCGTAGCCCTTCGGCAGCAGATGCGGCAGGCTGCTGTGGCAACGGTTTAGACACGCGCACCACACGCTGGGCCACTGTCCCCGGCTTGATCTGAGGCTGAGGGTGTAAGCTCGAACGCTGAGGATCAGCAGAAGGGGCAGGGGTGTTCATGATCAATGAGGGGCAAAAATACGCTGCTCTTGCAGATGCGCAACGTGGGCTACAAGAGAGCGTTCAGCAATCGGCCATAAATGGCTGGGCACGTCACCATACGCATGACGAACCCAGTCCGCGACTGAACCTTCGGGTAAGGCACGCATCGCGGCTTGGACTTTAGCCTCACGTTGTAAACGATGCGCTTTGAGCTGGGCAATAGCCAAAGGTGCATGACCCAACACATAGCCATGCGCGGGCAAAATAAAGGCAATCTCATCCGTGGCACACGCCAAGGACAACTTGTCTAACGAGGCCAGATAGTCCCCCATGTGTCCATCGGGGGGATCAATCACCGTGGTGCTGCCGTTGAGGATGTGATCACCGCTGAACAACAGTCCATCTTCCTCCAGCACCAAGCAGATGTGATTCGCAGCGTGACCAGGGGTATGCAGCACACGCAAGCTGATTTTCAGTCGCAGGTCATGGCTCTGTAGTATCAAACGCTCTTGATCTTGAAGTTCTCTATCGGGCTGAAAGGCACTGTGGGGGCGTGCGGTGGGCAGGCTGGCACGCCCCAAAATAGGGGGGATTCGGTCTGCTGAGATGCAGCGCACCCGACACAAGGCTTGCAAATCAAAGGCGCCCGGAGAATGATCGGGATGAGAGTGCGTACACACAATGGCACGAATGTCGCCACGACACGTCTGCCATAGACGTTCAAGATGGGCAGCGTCGCATGGCCCCGGATCAATGACGACGTAGCCTGTGTCCGCTTCGCCCACGATGTAGCTGTTGGTGCCCGGCCCCGTCATCATGCCGGCGTTGCCGCACGTCAGGCGTTGCACATGGCGCAGCAAGGGACGCGCTTGGCTGGTGTCCCAATCCAAGTGATGCAGCACTTGTCCATCAGGACACACCAAGGCCAGTTCGCCATATTCGGATTCGTGTTCCATAAACCGCACTTCTTGCCCTTGTCGCAGTCCTGCGCGCGGGCAACTGCTCCATTGCGGAGTGTGACGCGCTTGGCAGGTAGCCAAGAGTGCGGCTCCGCTTTGAGCCTGGGTGTGCAGATGGCGCAAGGTGCGCTCGGTGGGAAACACCAATGAAAAACGGCTTGCTTCTGACTCGCTCAAGGCTTGGCTAGGACTGATCCAAACGGGTGAAAACTGCTCTTTGTTATCAGCGATAGCCGTTTGCTCGGGAGGCATGGGCGCTACAAAGAAGTGGACATCAAATCGTTTTGCAAAATCTCGATCTGTCACCCAATGTGCCAATAAACCGACCGTATCTGTGGCTAAGACCCACCCGCGCTGGCGCAACTGTGCGCCCAAGTCGCCATGTCGATCCAACTGCGCCACCTCAGGCGCTGTAACCCACGCGCCTGTGGCATCCCTCGCCAGCAACACGCCCATTTCTTCAAAACACTCACGCAAAGCAGCGATGGAGGCGGTGAGCAAGCGGTCGTCTTGATCGGGTCTTCGCACCGCAAACTCGTGCAACGTGGTATCACTGGCATCCAGCGCCCCACCGGGAAAGACGTGGGCATTGGGTAAAAAGCTGGCTTTGTCCGAGCGCCGCGTCATCAGCACTTCATAGCCATGCGGCGCGACAGCGGACACAGGAACTTCTCTCACCAACAACAGGGTCGCTGCAAAACGCGGCGCGGGTGGCTCACGGTAGGGGTAAAGGAGTTGAGCAGGTCTGACCATGCGTTTCATCTTATAAGCAGTCGTGGCCTTATTTGAGGATCACTTCAACGCTTTTCAGCCAACACGGTTTTGATATCACCAGCCAACGCCGGTGCGCCACTGCCGTAGCGGTGATAAAGCCGCAAACGGCCTTGCGGGTCATACACGTAGCTGCCTGCAGAATGATCCATCGTGTAACTGGTGGAAGTTTTGCCCTCCACCTTTTTGTAGTACACCTTGTACGACTGAGCCAAGGTCTTGAGTTGCTCGGGCGTGGCGTGCAAGGCCAAAAAGCTAGGATCAAAACTGGCCATATACGCTTTCATGACCTCGGGCGTGTCGCGCTCGGGGTCCACACTGATGAATAGACCCTGCAAGCGTTCAGCTTGTGGCCCTAACAAGCGTTTCGTCTCCGCCAACTCGGTCAAGGATGTGGGACACACATCAGGACATTGGGTGTAGCCAAAAAACACGACCACCACTTTGCCTTTGAAGTCGGTCAAGCTGCGCGTTTGGCCGTTGTGGTCAGGCAAAGTAAAGCCTTGAGCGTAGTCTGCGCCCGTCAAGTCAATGCCAGAAAAAGCAGGTTTCGCAGGCTCTGAACAAGCCGAGAAAAGCACCACACTGCCAGTCAAAACTGCGTAAGCAGCTGTCTTTTTTACGATTGCACGACGTTGAAACATACACACATTAGGATAAGAAGTAGTGATCTAATAAAAGCGCCGCAAACAGCACCGACAAATGGATCAAAGAAAAGCGAAAAGTTTTGCGAGCCAAGGCATCGGAATAATTGCGCCAGAGCTGCCAGGCATAAGCACAAAAGCCCACAGACAAGACCACGGCGACCACCAAATATAGCCATCGACTCATGCCATAGGCCACAGGCATCAAACATGCGGCAAACAAAATAAAGGTATAGAGCAAAATTTGCAGTCGGGTGAATTCAGACCCATGCGTCACAGGCAACATGGGCAGGCCGGATTTGCGGTAGTCCTCCACACGGTATAGAGCCAAGGCCCAAAAATGGGGCGGTGTCCACAAAAAGATGATGAGAAACAGAATCCCTGCCTCCGGCCCCACATCCCCCGTCATCGCAGCCCATCCCAATACAGGTGGCATGGCTCCTGATGCACCACCGATGACGATATTTTGCGGCGTTAAGGGTTTCAAAATCACCGTATAAATGACCGCATAGCCCACAAAGGTGGCAAAGGTCAGCCACATGGTCAAAGGATTGACAAACACATATAAAAGCGCCGAACCTGCCACACATAAGCTGGCAGAAAAGCCCAAGGTTTGTGGGTTGGTCAATTCGCCTTTGGCCGTAGGTCGCCATGCGGTGCGCTTCATTTTGGCATCAATGTGCTGCTCCACGACGCAATTAAACGCAGCTGCCGCTCCAGCCACAAGCCAAATTCCCAAACAAGCCCACAGGATACGCCCCCATTGCTCGGTATTGGGCAAGCCCGGCACCGCCAACGCCATGCCAATCAAAGCACAAAACACGATCAGTTGCACCACACGTGGTTTAGTCAACGCATAAAACTGCCGCCAACGCGAGTGCGTGACGGCGACTGAGGTGGAAGAAGCAGCAGAACTCATGCAGACAATTCAGTACGATAAGAAGGAGACAGTGAAGAAGCAGGTTCATCAATCGCCGCTGTCACCGATGTCGGCTCAAGGCGACGCGGGTAAGGCACAGCCATCAATACCACTGCAATTGCGGCTGCGCCCCCCGTGTGCGCCAACGCCGCCATCAAAGGCCATTGCAGCACCACATTAGATAAACCTGTCAGCAATTGCAGCACCAACAGGGCCAGCAACCAGCGCGCCGTGGTGCGCTGTCCGGGCTGTTTCCACAAGTGCCAAGTCAGCAGGCCTAACACGGTCAGAACAAGATACGCCATCAAGCGGTGGGTGTAGTGAATGGCGGTCAATGCAGTAAAAGGCAGTGCTTCTCCACCACGGGTTTCACCCAGCTCGCGCCAGAAGCTAAAGCCGTGTTGAAAATCCATCGGTGGCCACCACGACCCTTGGCACGTTGGGAAATCAGTACACGCCAGTACCGCATAGTTGGTACTGACCCACCCCCCCAAAGCGATTTGTAAAGTCAATAAAGTCAAACTGATAGACCACCACCACCTCAATGAAGAGGGCAGACGCATCCGCACCACTTCCGCTTTAGCACCAACGCTGGCATAGTGCAGCGATTGCAGCCGCAGCAGCACCAAGAGCATGATCCCTCCCATCAAATGCAGGGTAACGATGGCCGGAAAAAGCTTCATGGTCACGGTCAAGGCTCCAAATGCGCCTTGCAAACACACCCATATCAGCGTGAAGGTCGGCCACCACGGAGAGAGGTGTGTGTCAGCGCGCCGTAGCCATGTCCAAATCGTTAATATCAGAATCAAAGCACCAACGGCACTTGCCAGGTAGCGGTGAATCATCTCTACCCATGCTTTTGCAAAAGTCACAGGGCCAGTGGGCATGGCGGTTTGCTCCAGTGAAATCTGCGTCGCTGCTCCTACAGGGCTGGCATGACCATAACAGCCAGGCCAGTCTGGACAACCCAAGCCCGAATCCGTCAATCGAGTGAATGCACCGAAAATGACCAGATCAAAAGTCAAAAACAGCGTCACCCACGTCAACAAGCGAAGCCGCTGGGCAGTATTGGCGGAGCGACTTTTGTAAAGCACCCATGCCAAAGGCAAACCTGCAACCGCCCCCCCAAGTACGAGCAATTGCAACAAAGGGCTGAGGTTGTATAAAGGTGCATCGCTCATCATGGCCGCCCTGCTTGATCCCAAGAGTTAGAAGCACGCATCAGTCGCTCCAAATCTTTACGCGCTTTGCTTGGATCGACATTCACAGGAAAACGCATCATCCAATTTCCCATGGGATCGACCACATACAAATGATCGGTCAAACTTTGTCCAGCCGCAGGTTGCAGCCATGCGGTCAATTGTCTTGCATCGACTTTCCAGACTTGTGCCGTCGCAAGAGCGGGGAGCAAATCAGCGGATACATTGGCCGAACCAGTGTGCAGCCACACCCAATCGACTCGATCTTTATCCTTTGCCAAACTCTCACGCAATTGGCGACTGAGGTACAAATGCTTTTGACACAAGGCATCACACGCACTATCGGCGACTGTAACCAACAACCATTGGTGCTTTAAATCCATCAAAGAATGGGTCTGTCCAGTCAAATTCACGCCCATCAAGTCCTGAGGAATGGTGCGCTGAGGATCAATCAACTCACCATAACTTCGCCTTCCGTCAGGTCTGATGACGTAATAGGTGAAATACGATGCAATGACAGGCGCAGCACACACCAAAAATAAGAGGAATAGTTTGATCCTTGCCCCACGAGTTTGCCCGACAGACGCAGCTGCTTGTGTTTTCGGGTCTGGCAAACTGTGAATGGTCAAGCCCAAGGGCTGGTCATCAAGAGTCGCATTTTGAGGAGGAGCGGACACGCCTGCGGGGGGAGATGATTTGGAACCAGACATATAAAACGATGATGAGCGTACACAAGGCAAACCATTGAAACGCATAGCCGTAGTGCTTGTGTACATCAGTACCAACAACAGGCCACGAACGCAACAGCCCATCGCTGACGGTGGGGGCATCCAACTGCACTAAAGAGGCCAAAAACAGTTCGGCTTGTAAAGTGGGGGCGATCACAGCAATGTCCACATTTTGCCGGATACGCCCCACACCATCGTTGCCTAGTTCGTAAATCTTGGAAGGAGGAGGGGCCAAACGACCAAAGATCTCGACAACACCAGTAGGCGTAGGCACATCAGGAACACGAGTTCGGTCTTGAAAGTCACGCGCCACCCAGCCCCGTTGCACCAAGATCACACGACCATCAGCCTCTAATTGCAAAGGTGTCACCACATAGAAACCAGTGCGCTTGTCCATGACTCGATTATCTAAAAACACAGTGGCCTGATTCAGCCACTTCCCACGCCACAACACATGGCGGTGAATCAGGTCTTGTGGCAGTTGCGTGGGCAAATGCGACACATCAGCATGAGTCAAGGGACGTAGGGCTTGTTTTTCAACAATGCTGTCCCGAATGGCTTCTTTCATTGCTGCACGGCGCAACTGCCAGAAACCTAAAGAGGCTGTAGTTGAACACCCTAAAACAGCAGCGAACAAGATCACCCAAAAACGCATAGGTAACTTGGGTAAGTTAAAGATTGGATACAAGTTCACTCTCTTCCAGCCATAATCTCAAACATGACATATTTGGTAATTATTGCGTTTATCGCCATCGTAGGCAGTTTAGGTGCTGCATTGATATTGATGATGCGAGTGTCTAAAACAACAGACACATCACACGTCGTTTCCGCTTCACCACACCAACCTAATAAAGGAATGGCTCGAGCTCTCGCTTTAAGAGTAGCTTTTTCTATCTTCCTTTTCGTATTAGTGTTATTTGGTTGGTGGATGGGATGGATACATCCCACTGGAATCAGTCCTGGACGCTGAAGTTTGAAACATAAAAAGCGCCTGAAAAGGCGCTTTTTATGCTTGCAAAATATCCGTTTACATCCAATAAACCAGAATGTAGAGACCCAACCAAACCACATCCACAAAATGCCAATACCAAGCAGCCCCTTCAAAGCCGAAATGACGAGTGGGGGTGAAGTGCCCTTTTTGTAAACGTAAAGTGATGAACAGCAGCATCAACATACCCACAAACACATGAAAACCATGAAAGCCGGTCAGCATATAAAAGGTAGAGCCGTACACACCGGATGAGAGTTTTAGATTCAAATCACCCCATGCGTGAGCATACTCGTAGCCTTGAACAAACAAAAAGACGACTCCCAGTAATACGGTCATCCACATAAAAGCGATGGTCTTGGTACGATTGCCGACTTGCAGGGCATGATGCGCAACAGTTAACGTGACACCAGATGTCAGAAGCAATGCGGTATTGATTGTGGGCAGCCAAAATGGCCCCATTGTTTGAAATGGCTCAACAATGCCTGCAGGGGAGGCAGTCGCACCTGCTTGGACACTCGGCCAAATAGCTTGAAAATTCGGCCAAATAAGCGCGTTCTCAATATTCGCTAATTGCGGAACAGAATGAACACGAGCCCACCACAGCGCTGTGAAGAACGCACCAAAGAACATGACTTCAGAAAAAATAAACCACGTCATACTCCAACGATACGAGAGGTCAATTTTGTATCCGTACAAACCATTCTCGCTCTCGGTAACAGCCTCTTTGAACCACTGAAACAGGACGGTCAGCCACCATATCAGTCCGAAAAATAAAGAGTATGCGCCCCATGAAGAGCCATTGATCCACTGACCTGCGCCAAGAATCACGAAGAACAACCCTATCGAAGACATCACGGGATGCCGTGACGGTCCAGGGACGAAATAGTACGGCGTACTGCCGTGTGTTGTAGCGGACATGCTCACTCCTGTTTTTACAAATTAAAAGTTAGTTTATCGGCAACTCAAGCTGCCAAAGTCTGTTTTCCAAGTTCACATTCGAACGACCCAACGCACTACCAGCATCAAGCCACTAACGAAGAGAAACACAAGCAAAAGTGAGACGAATAAAAGTTGTATTGGTCGCAGATGTTTGACATCTTCATCAAAGTCTGTTCGACGTCTTATACCTAAAAAAGACCATAGCACGGCTTTAACGGCATTCCAAAAGACCAGAACAGGTTGAAAGTGATTGTTACCGTAGCGTGGCGGCACTATAAAAACTCAACTTGCTGCAAACCATACAAAACGCAGCGGCACTGATGCGTATGTGTCTGCGAATAGGGGGTGAAACTGTATATCTCTAGATTGCAGAGAACCAGGTGTTGTTCCTGGAGGCATTGGAGTCTTACCACCTACTTCGAAAAAGGTGTAAGACAACGTAATGGTTTTAACATCTTTGGGCAATTTAGGATCAACCACAAATGCAACTGGCCATTCTTTCTTTTCACCAGGTGCCAAGGTGTATTGCGTGAAGCAAAAACACTCTAGCTTATTGAAGTGAGCTGTAGCTTGCTTAGGCGCATAACTTGGAATGGCTTGGGCAGACATTGTGCGATTTTGAATGTTCTTAAATTCATACATCACTGTCGTTAACTGACCTGGATGAACTTCCAGGCTACGGGTCATTGGTTTGAAATCCCAGGGACCACGCACATTCGAATCGAACTCAATTGTGATCGTTCTGCTTGTATCTACTTGAGTGTTGATAGGTCTGTTAGTTGTTTGACCTGGGATTTCACGTTCTGCAATAGCGAGTACGTTCAGTCCAGTAGCCTCACAAATAGCCTTGTAAATTGGAACAAGCGCGTATCCAAAACCAAACATACCAAGGGCAATAACGGCCAGTTTGCTAACCATTTTTAGGTTTTCGCGCTGTAATGCCATATCTGTATACCTATGAGTTCAGAGAACGGAAACGATTTGAGTCATTTGCCCAACAGCACAAGCTTGGCCATAAAACCCAAGAAAAAAACGAGTGCAACGGATGCAAGTATCCATCCAAGGCGGCGGTTTTTCTTTTGCTGTTCGGGTGTCATGGCCGATTTAAGTCCTATTTTCGAATTATCCAACTACTCGAGTTGCTGTGATATCCAATTTAGGTGGTGTTTCAAAGGTGTGAAAAGGTGCGGGGGAAGGCACTTCCCATTCCAAGCCTTCTGCACCTTCCCATGGTTTTTGAGGCGCTTTTTCGCCCTGACCACGCATCGTAGGAATCACAATGAATAGGAAGAACAAAACTTGTGTGATGCCGAATCCGAAAGAACCAATGGACGAGATCATGTTGAAATCGGCGAATTGCATGGGGTAGTCGGCATAACGACGTGGCATACCAGCCAGGCCCAGGAAATGCTGAGGGAAAAAGGTGACATTGAAGAAGATCAAGGAAGCCCAAAAATGAATCTTGCCACGGGTCTCGTTGTACATCACCCCAGTCCATTTAGGTACCCAATAGTAGAAGCCACCGAACAACCCAAATAAGGAACCGGCCACCATGGTGTAGTGAAAGTGCGCTACTACGTAATATGTATCATGAAGATTCTGATCTACAGGAGACATTGACAGAATCAGCCCCGTAAATCCTCCCATAGTGAAGACGAAAATGAAGCCAACGCCCCACAGCATGGGTGTTTCAAATGTCATTGATCCTTTCCACATCGTGGCCAGCCAATTGAACACTTTGACACCGGTGGGTACAGCAATCAACATCGTAGCGTACATGAAGAACAATTGCCCAGTCAGCGGCATACCTGTTGTGTACATATGGTGCGCCCACACAACAAAAGAGAGAATGGCAATCGAAGCAGTCGCATACACCATAGAGGTGTAACCAAACAACTTTTTACGGGCGAAGGCAGGAATGATGGTGCTGACAATGCCGAACGCAGGGAGAATCAAAATATAGACTTCAGGATGGCCAAAGAACCAAAAGATATGTTGGTACATCACAGGATCGCCACCACCAGCAGGATTGAAGAAGCTGGTTCCGAAATGACGATCTGTCAAAGTCATAGTAATTGCGCCCGCCAACACAGGCATCACAGCAATCAATAAGTAAGCAGTGATGAGCCATGTCCAGCAGAATAACGGCATTTTCATCAAGGTCATGCCAGGTGCGCGCATGTTCAAGATGGTCACGATGATGTTAATCGACCCCATGATAGAAGACGCGCCCAAAATGTGCATGGCAAAGATACCCGCATCCATAGACGGCCCCATCTGCAATGTCAGGGGTGCGTACAGCGTCCAGCCTGCAGCAGGCGCACCGCCTGGCATGAAGAAAGAGCCCGCCAGAATGATAGCTGCAGGAATCATCAACCAGAAACTGAAGTTATTCATGCGGGCAAACGCCATGTCTGATGCGCCAATTTGCAGGGGCAACATCCAGTTGGCGAATCCTACAAATGCAGGCATGATGGCACCGAACACCATGATCAGTCCGTGCATGGTGGTGAACTGGTTGAACAACTCGGGGTTGACAAGTTGCAAACCAGGTTGAAATAACTCAGCGCGAATCAACATTGCCAGCAGACCGCCAATCATGAGCATGGCAAAACTGAACAACAGGTACAAGGTACCAATGTCTTTGTGGTTCGTAGCGAAGACCCAGCGTCGCCAGCCAGTGGGCGCATGGTGATGGTCATCATGTGCATGATGACCGTCGTGATGACCAATAACTGCACTCATTTCTAATCCTTAAAAACTCAAACTAAAAACCAGTCTTCACTTGCGCGCAGCCACAACAGCTGAAGGTTGAACTGCCTTGTCTGTTTTGTTAGACCAAGAATTCTTGGCATAAGTAATTACCGCTGCAATCTCAGTGTCACTCAACTGTTTCCAAGCTGGCATAGAACCACCACCTTGACCGTTCAACAGGACGTTGATGACCTTATTCTGATCAGCGTCCAGTACCACAGCAGAGCCGTCTAAAGGCTTGATCGGGCCAGCACCCTTGCCATTCGCTTGGTGACAGGCTGCGCAGTTTGCGGCATATACAGAAGCACCTCGTTTGACCAAATCAGCGACTTCCCAAACTTTAGTTGGATCATCGGCTTTTGCTGCCATTGCTGCTTTCTGAGCTTGCACCCATGCGGTGTATTCCTCAGCGGTCACTACTTTGACATGTATGGGCATGTAGGCGTGCTCTTTGCCACAAAGTTCAGCACACTGCCCGTAGAAATCACCTGTCTTTTCAGCACGAAACCAAGCATCGCGCACAAAGCCTGGAATTGCATCTTGCTTGACACCAAATGCGGGGATCATCCATGCGTGAATCACGTCGTTCGCTGTAGTGATCATGCGGACTTTTTTACCGACAGGAACGACCATCGGGTTATCAACTTTCAGCAAATAGTTGTCTGTAGGAGCAGGCTTACCACTGTTGGACATGAGACGATGTTCATTGTCCAAAGTGGAGATGAAACTGATACCTTCACCCTCGCCTTTGAGATAGTCATATCCCCATTTCCATTGCATCCCAGTCGTTTTAATGGTGATGTCGGCGTTGGTGGTGTCTTTTTGGGCCACAACGACCTTCGTCGCTGGGAGTGCCATCCCAATCACAATGAACAACGGGACAATTGTCCATCCCAACTCAACCCAAAGAGGCTCGGGCAATTCTTGTGATTTATGACCTACAGATTTGCGATGTTTAAAGATAGAGTAAAACATCGCACCAAATACAAGCACAAAGATAACAGAGCAAAGCACGAGTAGAAACCAGTGCATCCAATGTATTTCTTCTGCGATTTTAGTGGCTGCAGGCGCGAAGTTCAGCTGATTGACCGCAGGCCCACCAGGCAAATCCCCGACGGAAGCAGCGTATACCGATGTGGACAGCCATAGGCTGACTGATGTCATCAATGAGCCTAGTGGAACTGCCAAGCGCGGTACAGATGACAACTCCGTATGGAGGAGTTTATTGAAACGATTGAATTTGCTCACTTTTGTTCTGCCTCAAACATAAGCATTGATTTATATCAACGCCGATTACACCAAATTTCTAAACTGTAACCCCTAAGGGAAAACCCGCCAAATCCAGAGCGATGTCAGACGCGTGCAAGTGCGTATTTGAGTTCAGATATCAACAGGGGTTGTAAATCTGTACGCAAAAAACGTCCTACTTCTAACTTTTGACCTTGGCTGAACACCTCAATCAAACTTGCGTCTCTTTTTTGGCAAACACGAACTGTGTGCTTGGCAAAAACATAGCGTTTGCTCACTCCCGCATAGCTTGTGTCGATCACAACGTTTAGCCCGTCACACGAGATCGTCTCGCCATCAAGCGCGTGTCTGGCATACCACCCACAAGCAACGCCTAAGGCAATCACTTCTAGGCACGCAAAGGGGAGTACAAAAACTGCACCAGCAAGCCAAAAACCACCAGCGATACAAAGCGATATAAAACTGAGTGCCGCGTACATACCAAGCACTTGCTTAGGTGTCGCAGAGCAGTTCTTTCGCAGTCGCCAAAATAGACGGTCAGGAAACACGAGCGCCAACTTGAACTCTAAAGGCTGTGTAGAGGGCAGATGGGTTGACCGCACTTCTTTTACCTTTCATGGGCCGCTTATCAGGGTAAACATTGATTTGTCTCGATTGTACTGGTGGTATGTGCGTGTACTGCACAATACCTGACAAATGTCAGTGCATTCCTGGGCATTAATCCCTGGAGAAACTCTTCGTCATGCCCAGCATGAGTCGCATATCAGAAAGGGCAATCTGTTTGTCACCTCGGTTTTGATTTTGTACCGGTTTGTGCGCGTGCCCATAAATAATCTCAAAAGTGAGTCCTATGTGGCCCTCAGGTGTGCGTGGCCAGTGCTGATCCAAGGCTGCGCACCATGCGTGATAGCCAACTCGACCTTTAGTTTTGGGATGACGTTGTGGATGCAAATTGCGCCCCATCTGGCGCAAATCAGCCAACAGCCGTTGCACGCTTGGGTAGGTCAACGTGATGCGTTCCATGTCCATGACAGGTTCGGCAAACCCGGATTGAACCAATAGATCACCCCAATCGTGCATATCTGTGTAGTCGTGCGCAGCAGGCCCCCACTCCAATTGCGAATAGACTGCTTTAAGCTCTTTAAGGCTATCTGGCCCCAGGCAAGAAAACATCAAAAAACCACTATTATTCAAAGACTTTAACCACAGCTGAAGCAGCTCTGGCGAGTCCCCATACTGGTGCAAAGCCATATTGGCCCACAACAGATCGACCTTTGTAGCGGGTGTCCATTGCAGTGCCTCTAAACCTTGCCACCGCTTCCAAAGAGAAGCGTTTTGGAAAAGCACTTTTTTGATGGCCTTTTCTGCGCTTTTCAGTTGCGTTGAATGATAGAAAAAAGAAGCATCAGGATACCGTTGATGCACCAAATTGTGCGTTTTTTCACCGCCTTGTATAGGCTCCCAATTCAGCCATGATGAGACAGGTGTCGTGATCCACGCGAGTCGCTGCGCCATGCGCTGACCCACTTCGTCATGCAGCCAAGGGCTGGTCATTTGAGGGTAAGACAACCAGCGTCGGACGGCAACAGGGTCCATGCGATGAGGCGCATCGGAGGAGGACAAGGAAGCAAGGGTAGAAATATCGTGGCTCATGAGTGCATCGCAGTATATTGGGCATATGCTTTCCCACTTTGCATCTTGTGTATTGAATGCCACGAAAGAGGCTCTCGCGGTCAGTCGCTGCGAGCTTTGTGGCCGCTGGCCTTCTGACACAGGTTTTTCCGTATGTCATGACTGCTTGGCTCGCCATGCTCCACTGGTGAACCGCTGTGATAGGTGTGGCATTTTTCAAACAATACGCTCGTCTGCCTGTATCGCGTGCGATACGCAAGCCTCGTCTTTGGATCAGTGCATTGCTGCCGTTGATTACGCAGAGCCTTGGATTGCATTGATTCACCGACTGAAGTTTCAGCAAGACACGGGTGTGTGCCATTTGCTGGCCTATGTCTTACATTCCCGCTTGGTTGCACACACACAGCCACACTCGTCTCGTACCCTACCGGCTTTATTAGCCACGGATTGGGTGATTCCTGTCCCCATGCACACACTGGCCTTGTCACATCGCGGCTACAACCAGAGTTGGCAACTTTGTAAAGCACTGAAAAGCCGATTGAAAACACATCCCATCGAGGGCAGTGAGCGATGGGAATTCAGGCATGATGTACTGCTCAAAACCACCCCGACCCGACAGCAGCATGACTTGAATCGAGCGCAGCGATTGCACAACTTGGCATCTGCATTTGCGGTGGCCCCTCAAATGTGGACACAAATACAAGGGCGCTCCATTACCCTTGTAGACGACATCATGACCACTGGTGCCACACTTCATGCGGCAGCAAACGCCTTGCGTCAACAAGGGGCAGCGCATGTACAGGCATGGGTCATCGCACGCACTCCCACACCGATACCCAGCAGACTGATTGACAATCAGCCACTTTTAACTCCATTTTCGTGACGCATGTTTCATATTGTTTTAGTAGAACCTGAAATTCCCCCCAACACTGGCAACATCATCCGCTTATGTGCCAATACGGGCGCATGGCTGCATTTGATTGAGCCTCTGGGATTTTCGATGGACGACAAGGCCATGCGAAGAGCGGGATTGGACTACCACGAATATGCCGATGTGCGTCACTATCCAAGTTGGGCAGATTTTTTAAGCTCGCAGTCACCCCCTTTGAGCCGTTTATTTACCCTGACGACCAAAGGCGCGCAATCCCCTTACACCACCTCGTTTCAAAGCGGTGATTGGCTGGTGTTTGGCTCAGAAAGCAAAGGCTTGCCTGCTCATATACGCGCCCAATTTGCACCAGCTCAAACCTTGCGTTTACCGATGCGAGAAGGACAGCGGAGTCTCAACTTGTCCAATGCGGTTGCTGTGACTGTGTATGAGGCTTGGAGACAATGTAACTTCGCCACCACAAGTACCGCTGCCTCAGCTTCTACTGTGTTCAACAGTACTGCCGCACCAAGAGTTGAGCCACACACACAGGTTTGACGGCCTCATCCCGGCACACCACCACATCCCATGTGGTTTGATACCCCCTATCAGGCAAAAACACTACCTGCACTGGCGTGAGTGAGGCTTGCAAACGACTGCCCACAGGCACAGGTGCGGTGAATCGCACTTTGTTCAGCCCGTAATTGACCCCCATGCGGACGCACGGCATGGAGATGGCCGATTCAAAAAAGCGCGGCATCATGGACAGGGTTAAAAACCCATGTGCAATTGGCACGCCAAAAGGTCCTTGTGCCGCCAGAACAGGGTCGGTGTGTATCCATTGATGATCGCCTGTGGCCTCTGCAAACAAATTCACCTGCGCCTGCGTCACGGTGATCCAATCACTCTTTGCCAGTTCCTGGCCCAAGTGGGCTTGCAATTCATCAAACCCGTGTATGACCCGCATACATCTCTCCTATATGTCCACGACCAACACGGCGGTGGATTCAATCGCTGGGCACAATACGATGCTTTGGCACTGGCTCGCATCACGTAGGTGACGAGAAATAAGCACGCTGGGGCTTGATGCAGAGCTGTACGCCGTTTTTACTGGATGCAACCCCATTATGTTTAGCCCATCTCAAGCTGATGTACGTCGTTTTTTTTGTGAGGTTTACCGCAAACAACGCAGCGGCGAACCCATGCAGGCCATTGAAGTTTTAAGTGCTGAATGGATCAAGGAACACCCTGAATTTCATGCGGAACTGGCCGATTTAGAAGGCGCTTTAAGTCGCGTCGGTCAAGCCAATCCCGCGGCTTCTAACCCTTTTCTACACCTGTCGATGCACCTGAGCATCAGTGAACAATGTTCGATTGACCAACCACCCGGCGTGCGTCAAGCCGTGGAATTGCTGATGGCACGATTGGACTCTTTACACGACGCACACCATGTGGCCATGGAATGCCTCGGGCGCATGATTTGGGAAAGCCAACGTGCAGGCCGCCCTCCTGATGGACAGGCGTATCTAGAGATGTTACGCCGCCACGCCACCCGGGACTGACTGAGCCATCAAGCAACCCCTAGGTCAGGGGCGTAAATAAACAAAGCCCTCTTTGGCTTGCAATTTGGCGGTTTCAGCCACACCCGAAGGAACCACTTTGGCCTCCATCAGCAATTTGTTGGCATCGATTTTGCGCGACACCAAGGTGTTGTTACATACACGGAACTCCACCCCCTTGCTGACCAAATCAGCCACCGCCCCGGCAAAGGGCTGCTCCATTGGGTTGGTCGCTCCTTCAAGCAGGAAATCGATGCCCAAGCCATGCGTGACCACTACAATTTTGACGGAGGGGTCAGCCGCCAGATGGTTACGGATGTTGTTGATCGCGCGCGAGGCTTGAGGAATGCCTTCACTCATGTGATAAACCACTTTCACCGCATCGGCAGCCGATACACACAACGCTGCCGACAGCACCGCCATTGCGACAAAAGTGTGGGTCACACGTTTAAATTGACACATGAAGTACTCCAGAAAATACAGATAGGGGTTTTAATGGTTGGATTGTCGAAACCGACTGCGCTGTATCGTATGGGGATAAACCCGTCCTTAATCTCCTAGGACTTATTTTTTATCAGGTTCAGAAGCGCGCTTGGCACGCGGATGTGCCGCATCGTAAGCACGCGCCAAATGTTGAAAATCCAAGCGTGTATAGACTTGGGTGGTGGTGATGCTGGCGTGCCCCAATAACTCTTGTACGGCGCGCAAATCTCCACTGGCTTGCAACAGATGGCTTGCAAACGAGTGGCGCAACATATGCGGATGCACCGGCGTCGCCAAGCCAGCCAAAAGAGAGCGTTTTTTCAAGGCGACACGCGCTTGTTGTGGGGTCAATTGCGCACCTCGTCGCCCCAGAAACACAGGCTGCTCAGCCTCAGCGCAAGCCGCTTGTGCAAGCGGCCACCACTGCCCACGCACCGCCAGCCAATTTTGGAGTGCCTCAATCGCCACAGCGCCCACAGGCACAGTGCGTCGCTTGCTCCCTTTTCCTAGGACATGCGCTTCTCCCGCCTGCAGATCGACCCAGCCGCCTTGTCCCGCCCCAGGGCGCAAGCGCAAGCCCAGCAACTCCCCCAAGCGCAAACCACTGCCATACAACAGCTCCACCATGGCACGATTGCGTGCCTCCGCCACCGGATCGCTCTCGCCCATCGGCTCATGATCGGCCAAACGCAGCGCATCGTCCACATCCAACGCTTTGGGCAAAGGCTTGGGTGACTTGGGCGCACGAACATCCAGCACGGGGTTTTGTGGCATCCACCCTTGGCGACCTACCCAAGTGTAAAAGCCACGCCAGCCCGACAAAATCAGGGCAATACCACGACCACTACGACCCAGCGCGTGCATACGCGCCACCCAACGCCGGATGTGTGTCGCTTGCACCGATAACAGCGGGACACGCGCGGCCTGTGCGAACGCCGACAACTTTCGCAAGTCTTCGGTATAAAGTGCCAAGGTTCGCGCAGCCAAACGCTTTTCTACGCGCACGTAGTCCAAATACTGAGCCACCAAATCGGCATCTGAGATGGGTGCAGCATCACGCATCAATCGACCTCAAGCACGCAAACGATGCAGGGCAGCACTGGCAGCCTCGCCCATGCGTACCAAGAAATCGACTTCCATATCATCTTGAAAACGTTGCGGATCATGCGATGCCAACAACAGCAGACCAAAGGCGCGTACCTCGCCGGACTCACGCAGCGGAATCAGTGCCAAGGATTGAGCCGCCGCTGGATCGGGCAACAACTTAGCCACATCCAAGCCCGGGTTGCGCCCCACAAAGGGCTGCGGCAACGAAGAGGCAAAGGACCGTACCTCCTCACTGCACCCTTGCGACAAGGGCAGTTGCGCCCATGCAGGAGCCACATCCCACACACGCAAGCTCACTTGGGGGACTTTAAACACCTTTTCCATCGTGTCACTCATCAACTGAGGCACTGCTGCGGGATCAATCTCACGCAACAAGGGCAGCAGCCACTGATGAAAATGATGATTGATCTCCGTGTTGACTTTGCCGTAATGAATCAACTCTCCTAAGGTCAACTCTTGGGTGCGTATTTTTTCGCGCAGCATCTCCGCTTGACGCTCCAGCAAGCTGACCGCTCGACCCGAATGTGGGCTGGTGAGTTGCACGCTGGCCAACACTTGCGCATGCCGTTCAAAAAAATGAGGATGCTGTAATAAGTACTTCACCAAAGCATCTTCGGTAAACGTCACCGTGCTGGGAGGCGTATTTGGGGTTGAACTCATCAGAAGTCTCCAATCTGGGTGAAATGAACAATCTTGTAGGACTTGACTGCGCTTGTTCAGACGAGGGTAGGGGGAAGCGTCATCTCCCCTTCAAACACCGTGGTGGCCGGCCCCGTCATTGCCACATGCGCCGCCAAGCCTTGTGGGCCGTGCATCTCCCAGGCAATCCGCAATCGACCCCCACGGGTTTCGACCTCCACTGGCCCTTTGAGCAAGCCCAAACGCATCCCAGCGACCACCGCCGCGCACGCCCCAGTGCCACAGGCCAAGGTCTCGCCCACGCCGCGCTCGAACACACGCAAGCGAATGTGGGTGGCATCGACCACCTGCATGAACCCCACATTGACCCGATTGGGAAAGACTGGATGAGACTCCAACAAAGGCCCCCAACTCAGCACAGGTGCGATCTCCACGTCGTCCACCAGCAACACGGCATGCGGATTGCCCATAGAGGCGACGCTGACCAGCACCACAGCGTCCTGCTGCGCACTGCCCAAGGACAAAGGCCACGCCTCCCACGCCCCTTGCACCACAGGGGTTTGACCCAAGGCATCAAAGGGAATGCGTGGCAAGTCAAACACCGGCGGCCCCATGTCCACCGTGACGCAGCCGTCATCGGTCAATTGCAGCTCTATCGTCCCTTGCTTGACTTTGACGCGCACGCGGTCTTTTTGAATCAACCCCCGCTCCCACACAAATCGCGCAAAGCAACGTGCGCCATTGCCACAATGCTCCACCTCGCCCCCATCGGCGTTGTGAATCACATACTCAAAATCCACCTCGGGCGATGGCGCAGGGCGCACGGTCAAAATCTGGTCGGCTCCCACACCAAAATGCCGATCGGCCAAAAAACGGTACTGCGCCGCCGTCAAACCGTAGCGGTGTTGTGTTTCGTCAAGCACGACAAAATCATTGCCCGCGCCCTGCATTTTGGTAAATTGAATTTTCATGACTTCCCTTTGTCGGCTGCTGAGGTGAACGCATCGGCGTAAAACTCGTCCGCAGGCAAGCCACATTGGGCGACAAAATCGGCCCGTGCCGACTCCACCACAATGGGCGCACCGCAGGCATAGACTTGATGCCCGCTCAAATCAGGCACATCACACATCACGGCACGATGGACAAAACCCGTGCGCCCGCCCCAAGCGTCTTCGGGCAAGGCCTCTGACACCACTGGCACATAGCGCAGATGAGGCATTTGGGCGGCCTGCGCCACCAGCCAGTCGTGCATATACAAATCGGCGGGACGACGACCGCCCCAATACACCACAACCGAGCGGGTGATGGCCTTGTGCTGCATATGTTCGATCAGGGCTTTGATGGGGGCAAAACCCGTCCCTGAGGCCAAGAAAATCATGGGCTTATCGCTGTCCTCGCGCAAGAAAAAGCTGCCATACGGGCCTTCGATACGCAAAATCTCTTTCTCTTTCATGCTGCCAAACACCTGATCGGTGAATTTGCCACCGGGCATATGGCGCAGATGCAGCTCAATTTGCGCTGGATTGCCCACCGTCTGCGGCGCATTCGCCATCGAGTAGCTGCGTCTGTCGCCATCGCGCAGCAAAAACTCCACATACTGCCCGGCGTGATATTCCAGCGGCTGTGCAGCAGGCAGTTGCAAACGCATCACCAACACATCGTCCGACATCCGCGTCAAGGCCGCCACCCGCACAGGCATCTTGCGAACGGGAAATGATCCCACGTCCGTGACTTGGCGCGACTCCAGCACCACATCCGTCTGAGCGGTGGCGCAGCACGTCAAAATCCAACCCTCGGCTGCCTCTTGTGCTGTCAGTGCCTTGCTCTGGTGCGGGCCATGTGTGACCTCGCCACTGATTTTTTTGCATTTGCACGAGCCACACGCACCGTCTTTACAACCATAAGGCAAACCGATGCCTTGGCGGATGGCTGCGGCCAACACGGTTTCTTGAGTCTCGGTGCTGAATTGACGACCACTGGGTAATACAGAAATTTGTAAGCTCATGATGAAGAAAAAAAGAACAAGGCCCCCAACAAGGCACGCCAAGGCAAGGCGCTGAATAATGACCCTATTGAATAACGGCCTCATTCTCTCAAAACTGGAAACCCTTATGTCACCCCCTGATGTCACACCTCGACCCCATCGTCCACATCGTCCCTCTGTGGCACGGCCCATGCGTTTTCGGCGCACACGGGTGTTGATTGTCGGCTGTGGGGATGTGGGCTTGCGAGCAGCGCCGTACTTACAAAAGGCACGGGTTCGGGTGTTGGCCTTGACCTCATCGCCCACACGCGCCGCCTTGTTGCGAGGCTTGAACATCACCCCCTTACTGGGCAATTTAGACCAGCCCAACACCCTAGGCCGCTTGGCGGGACTCGCGCCGCGTGTGCTGCATTTGGCTCCCCCCCCGACCGATCCTGCCTTGCGCACCGACCCCCGCACCCGCCACTTGACGCAAGCCTTGGCGCGAAGTACCCGCCCAAGGGCGCTGGTGTACGGCTCCACCACCGGCGTGTATGGCGACTGCCAAGGTGCATGGATCGACGAAACCCGCTGCGTCGCCCCCAGCACTCCCCGTGCCCAGCGGCGGGTGGATGCCGAAAGGCAGTTGCGCCGTTGGGCACGGGCGACTGGGGCGCGTTTGGCCCTGCTGCGGATTCCGGGCATTTACGCCCCCGACCGCGAAGGCGGCACGCCCGAAGCCCGACTGCGACGCGGCACGCCCGTCCTCAACGCCGAGGACGATGTCTATACCAACCACATCCACGCCGACGACTTGGCCCGAGCCTGCGTCAAGGCACTGTGGCGAGCCTCAGCAGGGGGGCGCGTCTGCCACGTCAGCGACGACACCGAACTGAAAATGGGCGACTATTTTGATGTCGCCGCCGACCACTACGGCCTGCCCCGCCCCCCACGCTGCTCACGCAGCGAAGCCCAAACCCTACTGCCCCCCATGCTGCTGAGTTTCATGAGCGAATCGCGCCGCTTGCGCAACCAACGCCTCAAAACCGAGCTGCGCCTGTCGCTGCGCTACCCGACGGTGATCGAAGGCTTGCAACGCCTTTAGCATTATTAAAAAACATAGTAAAAAATATGAGCTGCTTACGCAAGTAATACAAGGCTTTCAGCCATTTTCATACTTAAAAATAGACCAAAAAATCAAAAAAATAAAGTTTTGGCTGCCCATCAGCCCCAAAAAACCGCCTCTAAAGCCAAATCAGAGG
>DLPA01000167.1:26550-27225 GCA_002479815.1 bacterium UBA7470
CAGCTCACTTTTTTTGCTATGGTTTTAGCTGGAATCTTTGCCTCACGCTGCTGCGGTGTCGTGCAAAAACACCTTGGCCTTTTTAGGTGCGACCACCACCTCGTCGCCTTCTTGCAGGCCCAAGGCTTGCCACTCGGCGGTGCTCAAGTGGGCTTCAATCAAAGGATCATGACCGGACTGTGTGGGGGTTTTGGGCAACAGCTCTAGGCGGGCAATCGGGCCGACCACCAAGGCGCGTTCCAGTGTGGCGGCGATGCCGCGCAAGCCCGGGGCGTAGGCTTGCACGCTCAACTCGTGCGGGCGCACATAGGCGAAGGCTTGCGCGTCTTGGGCGCTGGCGTGTTCGGGGGTGGCAATGGCTACGCCGTCCAAATGCAGCAAGCCTTCATGGGCGCGACCATGAAACAGGTTCACGTCGCCCAAAAATCCATACACAAAAGGGCTGGCGGGTTGTTCCCATACCTGTTGCGGGCTGCCGACTTGTTCGATTTGCCCACGGTTCATCAACACCACACGGTCGGCCACCTCCAGCGCCTCTTCTTGGTCGTGGGTGACGAAGATGCTGGTGACGTGCAGCTCGTCGTGCAGCCGGCGCAACCAGCGGCGCAGCTCTTTGCGGACTTTGGCATCCAGCGCACCAAAAGGCTCATCCAGCAACAAGACTTTAGGCTCCAC
>DLPA01000167.1:27374-29002 GCA_002479815.1 bacterium UBA7470
TCAGACGGGCGCTGTCCACGGGGTTTGACGCGCAGACCAAAGGCCACGTTTTCAAACACCGTCATGTGCCGAAACAGCGCGTAGTGCTGAAAGACAAAGCCGACTTGCCGATCGCGGACGTGCAGATCAGTGGCATCTTCCCCGCTGAACAAAATTTGTCCCGCATCGGCGCTTTCCAGTCCGGCAATGATGCGCAACAAGGTGGTTTTGCCGCAGCCAGATGGCCCCAACAAGGCGACCAGCTCGCCCGAATCCACATCTAAATCAATGTGTTTGAGGGCATGAAAGTCACCGAAACGTTTGGAAACTTGACGGATTGCGATGCTCATGACGCAGCTTTCAACGAGGAATGAGAAGAAGCAAAGAGAGAGCGGCTGGACGTGGGCGCTTCGGGGGGCAGTTCCGCCGCTGCACGACGCTCGCGGGCGTGTTTCCACTCCACCCACGTTTTCAAAGCCAAGGTGACGAGGGCCAGCAGCGCCAGCAGCGAAGCGACGGCAAAGGCGGCGACCGATTGGTACTCGTTGTACAAAATTTCAACGTGCAGCGGCATGGTATTGGTCTGACCGCGTATGTGGCCCGACACGACCGACACCGCGCCAAACTCGCCCATCGCCCGCGCATTGCACAAAATCACGCCATAGATCAAGCCCCATTTGATGTTGGGCAAGGTGACGTACCAAAACGTCTGCCAGCCGCTTGCGCCCAGCACTTGGGCGGCTTGCTCCTCGTCGCTGCCTTGGGCCTGCATCAGGGGGATGAGTTCGCGGGCAATGAAAGGAAAGGTGACGAACATCGTCGCCAAGATGATGCCGGGCACGGCAAAGACGATTTTGATGTCGTGCTCGGCCAGCCACGGCCCCAGCCAGCCCTGTGCGCCAAACACCAGCACATAAATCAGGCCAGCGACGACGGGCGACACCGAAAACGGCAAATCAATCAAGGTCGTTAAAAACGACTTGCCCCAAAACTCAAATTTGGCAATCGCCCACGCCGCCGCCACCCCGAACACCAAATTCAAGGGCACAGCCACCGCAGCGGTGAGCAGGGTGAGGCGAATGGCCGACCACGCATCGGGTTCTTTCAAGGCTTCAAGGTAGGCGCTCCAGCCCTTGCGCAGGGCTTCGGTAAACACCGCTGCCAGTGGCAAGACCAAAAACAAGGCCATGAACACCAAAGCGATGCCGATCAGGGTATAGCGCACCCACGGGACTTCGGTGGTTTGCGGCAAGCGCACCCGCGCCGACGCAGAAGGGGGAAGGGGGGTGGTCGTCATAAACTCAAGCGCCTGCACGTTCGCGCTGCCATGTTTGCAGCGCATTGATGATGAGCAACAACACAAACGACAAGCCGAGCATGACGGAGGCCACCGCCGTCGCCCCCGCGTAGTCGTATTGCTCCAGCTTGCCGATGATGATGAGGGGGGTGATTTCTGACACCATAGGCACGTTGCCCGCAATGAAAATCACCGATCCGTATTCGCCGATGGCACGCGCAAAGGCCATCGCAAAACCCGTCAGCAAAGCGGGCGCGATGGAGGGAAAAATCACCTTGATGAAGGTTTGCCAACGGGTCGCGCCTAAGCACATGGCGGCTTCTTCCAGTTCTTTCTCGGCATCTTCCAGCAC
>DLPA01000167.1:29104-30034 GCA_002479815.1 bacterium UBA7470
ACCCCAGTCGGGTTGAACGCGAGTTGTATGCCCAAAGGCTCCAAATACTGTCCGATCCAGCCGTTACCCGCCAAAAGCGCGGTCAATGAAATACCCGCCACTGCGGTGGGCAAGGCAAACGGCAAATCAACCAAGGCATCGACGATGGGCTTGCCCGGAAAGCTGTAGCGCACCAGCACCCACGCCACCAACAGGCCAAACACCACATTCACCAAGGCCGCCAGCAGCGATGCGCCAAAGGTCAACTGATAAGAGGCCATCACACGCGGCGCGGTCACGGCCTCCCAAAACTGCGCCCACGTCAAAGAAAAGGTTTTGAACAACAAGGCCGACAAGGGAACCAGCACGATCAAAGCCAAATAAAACAGGGTGTAGCCCAGCGTCAAGCGAAAGCCGGGCAAGACACGGGCACTGCGCCCACGTCCCACAGGGGGCACTGACGCAGGCGGTGCAAGACTTGCAGTTGCAGTTGCAGTGGCAGCCGTCATGAATTTACTTCCCTACGGTGTAGAGTTTGTCGAATTGACCGCCATCGTTGAAATGGACTTTTTGGGCCTCACCCAAAGAACCAAAGTAATCGGCCACGGTAAAGAGCTTGATGGGGCGCAGGGCTTGGCTGTACTTTTTCAAAATGGCTTCGTTGCGCGGACGAATATTGTGTTTGGCGGCAATTTCTTGCCCCTCGTCAGAGTACAAAAAGTCCAGATAGGCTTTGGCTTGCTCTTGCGTGCCTTTTTTCTGCACCGTGCGCTCCACGATGGCGACTGGGTTCTCAGCCACGATGCTGGCACTGGGGTGTATGGCATCGACCTTGCCCGCGCCAAATTCTTTGTCCACCGACACCACTTCAGACTCAAACGTCACCAAAACATCGCCAATGTTGCGTTGCAAAAAAATACCCGTGGCATCGCGCCCGCCCCGCGCCAGCAC
>DLPA01000167.1:30156-32300 GCA_002479815.1 bacterium UBA7470
GCCAAGTACGCCATGCGCCCATTGCCCCCCGTTTTGGGGTTCACGACCACGACTTGCACGCCGGGCTTGACCAAATCGTCCCAATCTTTGATTTGCTTGGGGTTGCCTTGGCGCACCAAAAACAACATGGTGGACGTGGTGGGCGCGGCGTTGTGCGGGAAGCGTTTGGCCCAGTCTTTGGCGACCACGCCTTTTTCGGCCAAAAACTCGACATCGGTGGTGGTGTTCATTGTCACCACATCGGCCTCCAAACCATCGGCCACCGCCCGCGCTTGGGCACTGGAACCGGCATGAGACTGGCTCACGCTGATGTCTTTGCCCGACGTTTTTTTGTAGTGCGCGATAAAGGCGGTATTCAAATCTTTATAAAACTCGCGCGACACGTCATACGACACATTCAGCAAGGCCGTTTGTGCCTGTGCTTGCGCCAAACCAGCCACCATCAACACACCCGCACCCAAGACTCCATGCCAACGACGACGAGAAAAAGTCCACATACACCAGTACTCCAATCAATCAAACAATCCACTCACCGCCATTCTGAAGACGAACTATCAGAATTCAAACGACTTTATTTTTGTTTCTTTATGGCTTTTTGAATATATAGGCTTATTTCTTCAAATAAATCTGGTCGAACGTGCCGCCATCGGCAAAGTGGGTTTTGCTGGCTTTGTCCCAGCCGCCAAACGCTTCCTCAATGCTGAAAAGCTTGAACGCGGGGAACTGCTTGGCGTATTTGGCTTGCGCTTTGGGGGTGATGGGGCGGTAAAAATGTTTGCCGATCAGGTCTTGGCCTTCATCGGTGTAGAGGTATTCCAAATACGCGGTGGCGATGGGGCGAGTGCCTTTTTTGTCCACGTTTTTATCCACCACCGTGACGGCTGGTTCGGCCAAGATGCTGAGGGAGGGATAGACGAAATCGACCTTGTTGCCGAATTCTTTTTCCAGCAAATGGGCTTCGTTTTCCCACGACAAAAACACATCGCCTTGGTTGCGTTGGGCAAAGGTGACGGACGAGCCGCGTGCGCCTGTGTCCAGTACGGGCACGTTGGCGTAGAGTTTTTTCACAAACTCCAGCGCCTTGTCGTCGCCGCCATACTTGCGTTTGGCGTATTCCCATGCCGCCAAGTAGTTCCAGCGTGCGCCGCCCGAGGTTTTGGGGTTGGGGGTGATGACTTTCACGTCAGGGCGAATCAAATCATCCCAGTCTTTGATTTGCTTGGGATTGCCTTGGCGCACCACCAACACGATGGTGGAGGTGTAGGGTGAGCTGTTGTGCGGCAGGCGTTTTTGCCAGTCTTTGGGAATCAGGCCGCCATGCAGATGCAGCGCATCGGTGTCGCCCGCCAAGGCCAAGGTGGCTACGTCGGCCTCTAAGCCGTCGATGATGCCCCGCGCCTGTTTGCCCGAGCCACCATGCGATTGCTGAATCGTCACGTCTTGCCCAGTTTTGGCCTTCCAGTGTTTGGCAAACGCGGCATTAAATTCGACATACAGCTCACGAGTGGGGTCGTAAGAGACGTTGAGCAGTTTGACGGGGGCGGGCGTTTGCGCCTGTGCAGCGGTGAAAGCGGTGCTGTTCAGCCATAGTGCAGCAGCAAGAACGCCAAAAAGAGTGCGACGAGTGGTCATGAAAGTTCCTTTTAAAAGCCAAGTTCAGAAGTACTCCCCAACACCTTGTTCATGCCGTTGGGGATGCGATGCCGCCATCATTTCTGAACTGGCTTAAAAATGGAACGAATAATATTTCAGTTATTTATAACAAAAACATCTATAAATGAATTGTGATGTGTTGTCACCCAGGCAAGGTCTATGAAAATCAATAGCAGCAAAAGGCGTACCGCTTGCCCTCAATCCACGTAGCGCAAGCCCGCTTTTTCTAGGGCGGGGCGCATCTGATACATGTCCAGCCCCAGCACGCCAGAGGCCAGTTTTTCGCGCTTCGCGCCTTCGTTGGCTTCGCGGGCGCGGGCGGCTTCTAGAGTGCTTTCGGCTTGGGCGGCGGGTACGCAGACCACGCCGTCATCATCGGCCACAATGACATCGCCAGGCGTGACCCACATCCCCGCGCACACCACGGGAATATTGACCGAACCTAAAGTCGCTTTGATCGTGCCCTTGCTGCTGATGGCTTTGCTCCAGAC
>DLPA01000171.1:0-16657 GCA_002479815.1 bacterium UBA7470
TGCTGCCGCTCACGCCTGAGACGGAAAACATCCTCAATCTGGATCGCTTGGCACGTTTGCCGCGTGGGGCTTACCTTGTCAACGTGGCACGCGGGGCGCATCTGGTCGATGAGGATTTGCTGGCCTTGCTGGAGTCGGGCCATTTGGCAGGCGCAACGCTGGATGTGTTCCGCACCGAACCCCTGCCCGCCGAGCATCCCTTTTGGCGACACCCCCAACTCACCCTCACCCCCCACACGTCCGCCCGCACGCTGCGCGATGAAAGCATCGCCCAAATCGCCCAAAAAATCCGCGCTCTACAAGCAGGTGCAGCGATCACGGGCGTGGTGGATCGACAATCGGGGTATTGAATGTCTTGCAAAGGTAGAAATAGATGTCTCTCACTCAGCTCCCCACCCGCGTCAAACTGGTCGATGTTGGCCCGCGTGATGGTTTACAGAACGAAAAGCAGATGGTGCCTGCGGCGGTGAAAATCGAGTTGATTGCTCGCTTGCAAGCGGCGGGCATCAAGCACTTGGAGGCGACGAGTTTTGTTTCGCCCAAATGGGTGCCGCAAATGGGCGATGCCGCTGAGGTGATGGCGGGCTTGCCGCGTCGTGAAGACGTGGTGTATGGCGTGCTCACGCCGAATATGAAGGGCTTTGAAGGCGCATTGGCCGCTGGCGCGAACGAAGTGGTGGTGTTTGGTGCGGCCAGTGAAGCCTTTAGCCAGAAAAACATCAATTGTTCGATTGCCGAGTCCATTGAGCGATTTGCTCCTGTTGTGGTAGCTGCTCACGCTCATGGATTAAGCGTCAGGGGTGCTATTTCTTGTACGGTTGGTTGCCCTTACGAGGGCGAGGTCTCCCCTGAGCGTGTGGCGCTGGTGGCACGCTTGATGAAAGAGATTGGGGTCGATCATGTGGGTGTGGCCGACACCATAGGCGTGGGCACGCCGCGCAAGGTGCAGGCGGCTTTGGCGGCGGCGCTGCGTTATTACGACGTGGCCGATGTCAGCGGGCATTTCCACGACACCTATGGGCAGGCGCTGGCGAATACCTTGGCGGCCTTGGAGATGGGGATCGCTCAGTTCGACACCTCAATTGCGGGCTTGGGCGGCTGTCCTTATGCCAAAGGCGCAACGGGCAATGTCGCCACGGAGGATGTGGTTTATATGCTGCACGGCATGGGCATAGACACGGGGCTGGATTTGGAGGCTTTGGTGGACGCATCGGCCTTCATCAGCGGGCATTTGGCGCGAAAACCCAATTCACGGGTGTCGGTGGCGATGCTGAACAAACGGGCGGCGGCATGATGACAAATCCCCAAAGCCATGAGCGTGGCCGTTTTAAAGGCGAGCGGGTCGGTTTGTCCGAGCAATTAGTCGATGTGGCGAAGTGTGTGCAAGCGGTGTTGGCGGGGCGCTCTCTGGCTGATGTGTTGCCCACCGTCTCCCCGTCATTGCGCCCCGGCGTGCAAGCCTTGACCTTTCATGCACTGCGGCACTGGGGCACGGCACAAGCCTTGGTGCAGGTGTTGACCGACCGCGAGCCTGCGCCTTTGCCCCAAGCCTTATTGGGCACGGCCTTGAGTTTGCTGCTGCCGGAGACAGTGGTGTCTGCGGCGGCACCGCGCTATGCGCCCTTCACGGTGGTCGATCAGGCGGTGGTGGCGACGCGCAGCCAGCGGTCTATGGTGGCGTATGCGGGGATGATGAATGCGTGTCTGCGGCGGTTTTTGCGCGAGCAAGAGGCTTTGCTGGCGCGTGTGCAAACCGATCCTGTGGCACGCTGGAATTATCCCAATTGGTGGGTAGAGCGGGTGCAGCACGATCATCCCAAGGCGTGGCAAGCGGTGTTGCGTGCGGGGCAAGAGCCGGCATCGTTGGTGTTGCGCGTCAATCCCAATCAGATCAGTCGTTCTCAATTTTTAGAGCACCTATCCCAATCAGATGTAGCGGCAGCGCCCTTAAATCATCCTGCTGGTGAAGATGCAGTTCGATTGGAGCGTCATGTCGCTGTCGAGCGTTTGCCCGGCTATGCCGAGGGCTGGTTTGCGGTGCAAGATGCCGCAGCGCAATGGGCGGCGTATGGCTGTTTGGTGGGGGGGTCGGATCGGGCCAAGGTCAGCGGCAGACCCCTACGGGTGCTGGATGCCTGTGCTGCGCCGGGGGGCAAGACCGCGCATTTGCTGGAGCAAGCACAGGTATTGGGCATCCCCATGAGCTTGTGGGCGTTGGAGGTGGACATCAAGCGCAATCAGCGCATGCACGACAACTTGGTGCGTTTGGGCTGGACGGATGCCTTGCAGCGTGGCAAAGCCATCAAAGCGGGCACGCTGACCGAGGGCGAGGCGGGCACGAGCGTGCGCCTGCGCGTGGCGGACGCGGCAGCGGTGGAGTCGTGGTGGGACGGGCAGGCGTTTGATGTGGTGCTGCTGGATGCGCCGTGTACGGCCTCGGGCATTGTGCGCCGTCATCCTGATGTGCGTTGGCTGCGCCGCGCCTCCGATGTGGAGGCCTTGGTACAGACTCAAGCCCGTTTGCTAGAGGCTTTATGGCCGGTGGTGGGGGCGGGGGGGCGCTTGGTCTATGCCACCTGCTCCATCTTCAAAGCCGAGGGCTTGGGGCAGGCGCAGGCGTTTGTTCAACGCCACAAGGATGTGCAGCAGGGCATGGCCCCCGGTCACCTTCTGCCCGTGTCTGCCAGTACGGTCACTGACATCGGGGACAATTGGGCCTGTGAACACGACGGATTTTTCTACTCTATTTTTGATAAAGCAAGGGTTTGAGCGGTACAGACCACTCAAGGTGCATCGGTGTGCGTATGGGCTGGCCTGGCTCTGTCGTCATGTCGCTGGACTTGCTTGGGCCTTGTTTGGGGTGTGGCTGATGCTGGCTGCGACGGCAGTGGGGGCGACAGACCTGGATCAACTGTCACTAGAGCGCACCGATGAAGGCCTGTTTTTATCATCGACCTTGCGGTTAGAACTGGCTCCAGCGATGGAGAGTGCGCTAGAGAAAGCGGTACCGATTTACTTTGTGGTGCAGGCCGATGTCTTGAAAACACGCTGGTATTGGGCAGATAAGAAGACGGCGAGTGCCACTCGCACCTATCGCCTGGCCTACCAGCCCTTGACTCGACGGTGGCGAGTCAGTGTTTCGTCGGGAGTAGGGCCAGCCACAGGCTTGCAATATGCCTTGCATCAGAATTTTGAGGCACTCCAACAAGCCGTCGGTTTTATTGCGCGCGTCTCCAGATGGAAGGTGGCGGAGGCCGACCGTATGGAAAGCAAAGGCGAGTACTACCTGAACTATCAATTCAAACTGGATTTGGCTTTGTTGCCCAAGCCTTTCCAATTGGGCATGACCACTCAACCGGAGTGGCATATTGATTTGCGACGCTCTTTGCCTGTTCCCCCTGCCTCTGCCAAACAACCCTTGGACAGCAATCGTCTGCCTGAGACAGATGAGGCAGCCCTGCTGGCTGCACCCGATCATCTATGAAGAACGATGCTGTCAACGGCACTGAGTCGGGGTTTTCTCCGCAACGCTCGGTCAAGGCGGCACGTCGGCGTTGGGCGATCGTGGTCGCTGCGGGTTTCATGTTGGGCATGGGATTGGTGCTGCTGTTCATGCTGACAACAGCGACCGATACCCAAGCACTTTACACAACAAACTACACCCTGTTGCTGGTTGTGAATGCAGCAGCAGCTTTGTTTTTACTGGCCGTCATTGTCTGGGCTTTGATTCGGTTAGGGCTGCGTTTACAGCGCAAAAAGTTTGGCAGTCGCTTGCTGCTGAAAATTGCGGGCATCTTTGCCTTGGTAGGGGTTGTGCCGGGTTTGCTGATTTATGTGGTGTCGTATCAGTTTGTCTCCCGCTCTATTGAGAGTTGGTTTGATGTGCGGGTGGAAACTGCACTAAAAGCAGGTGTGAATTTGGGGCAAACCACTTTAGACACGCTAGGTGCTGATGTATTGGCTCGCGCACGGCAAGGTGCGTCTCAATTGGCGAATGTGCCCGACAGTGCGGGCGCGGCTCTGGCGATTGAGCGTTTGCGCGAACAGTGGTCAGCCACCGATGTACAACTGTGGAGTCATCACGGCAAATTGCTGGCCAGCACAGGACAAACGCGCTTTGAACTCAATCCCCAACGACCCTCAGCCAGTCTGCTTCGTCAAGTTCGCAGTCAACGAGGCTTGGTGCAGTTAGAGGGTTTAGAGGATGCGGGTGATCGCTTCAACACCTCCTTGCAGCCGCTGACCCCAGCGCAGTGGCGTGTGTGGGTACCGATCAACAATCCCGCACTGGGCTTGACCTCTGAGCCTCGGTTCATGCAGGTGGTTCAGCCCATGCCACCGTTGTTGGTGGCGGATGCGCTGGCGGTACAGCAAGCCCATCGTGAATATCAAGAACGTGCCTTGGCGCGTGAGGGTTTGAAGCGTATGTACATCGGAACGCTGACCTTGGCACTGTTTTTGGCCGTTTTTGGCGCGGTGCTGCTCGCGGCCTTGCTGGGAAATCAGTTGATACGCCCCTTGTTGCTGCTGGCAGAAGGTGTACGTGATGTGGGGCGCGGCGATTTGAGGCCGAAAGCGATTTTTACTTCTCGTGACGAGTTGGGGGGGCTGACGCGCGCATTTGCCGATATGACGCAGCAATTGGCCGATGCCCGCCACACCGCCGAGTCCAGCATGGCAGAATTGGACGCAGCCCGCGCCAATTTGCAAACGATTTTGGACAACCTCACAGCTGGTGTGGTGGTGCTGGACAGTTTGGGGCAAATCGACAGTGTCAACCCCAGCGCAAGTCGTATTCTGCGGGTCTCTGTCGCGCATTACAGAGGCCAGTCGTTCGCCACAGTGCCTGGTCTAGAAGTGCTGGGGCAAGGTGTCGTGCAGGCGTTTGCGAGGCAGTCGTTGTCCTCAACACCCCATACATGGCAGCAGTCTTTTGAATGGACCGTAGGGCCAGATGGTCCTTTGTGCGACACCATTACGATTGCTGCACGTGGTGCAGACTTGCCCGACGACAAGCGTTTGCTGGTTTTTGACGATGTATCAGAGCTGGTGTCGGCCCAACGAGCCAAGGCATGGGGCGAAGTGGCGCGACGTTTGGCGCATGAAATTAAAAATCCATTGACACCTATTCAACTCTCGGCAGAGCGTTTGGCCATGAAATTGGATGGCAAACTTGCCCCCCATGAGCAAGCCATCTTGAACAAATCAGTGCGCACCATCATCGACCAAGTCGATGCGATGAAGCGCTTGGTCAACGAGTTTCGGGACTATGCACGACTGCCTGCAGCCCGCTTGCAAGCCTTGGATTTGAACGCTTTGCTGCGTGAAGTCGTGGGTTTGTATGACCAAGCTGTCGTGCCCGTTTGCTTGGAACTTGACGCCAATTGCCCACCCGTTTTGGCGGACGCTGGACAGCTTCGGCAAGTCATTCACAATTTGGTACAAAACGCTCAAGATGCCACCCCCGTTGTGACAGAAGGTGATGATGTGGCCTCAGCTGCGGGTCGGGTCGTGGTCAAGACCCTGTTTTGGCCTCAGCGCAAACAGGTGGGTTTGATTGTGCGTGACCACGGTACGGGCTTTGCGGATCACATTCTGAAACGTGCTTTTGAACCGTATGTCACCACAAAAGCCAAAGGGACAGGCTTGGGTCTTGCGGTGGTCAAAAAGATCGTGGAAGAGCACGGTGCACACATTGAATTGTCCAACCGCAAAACAGGCAGCGTCGTACAAGGCGGGCAAGTGGTTGTATCATTACAAGTTGCAAATTAACAACATCTCGAAAGAGGGATAGCAAACGAATGGCCAATATATTGGTAGTCGATGACGAACTGGGTATCCGAGACTTGCTTTCTGAAATTCTTAATGATGAAGGACACTCGGTGGAACTGGCAGAAAATGCAGCACAAGCACGCGCTGCCAGACAAAAAAGCCGTCCTGATCTGGTGTTACTGGACATATGGATGCCAGACACCGATGGCGTGAGCCTTCTGAAAGAATGGGCGGCACATGGATTGCTTAATATGCCAGTCATCATGATGAGCGGTCACGCGTCCATAGAAACTGCTGTAGAAGCTACCCGAATTGGGGCCTTGTCTTTTCTGGAAAAACCCATTGCGATGCAAAAACTGTTCAAAGCAGTCGAGCAGGGTTTGTTGAGTCATGCAGGGGTTGAGAAAACCAACACACCTGCCAAAGACCCGACACCAGAAGCCGCTGAAGTCACTGTAGAGTCGGCCATGACCGGCGGACGGGGTTTGCCTGAAACGCCCATCGACTTGGGGCCATCCTCCACTCAGAGTTTCGATTTAGAAAAGCCCTTGCGTGAAGCGAGAGATGAGTTTGAAAAAGCTTATTTTGAGTTTCACTTGGCAAAAGAGTCTGGTTCCATGACACGTGTAGCAGAAAAAACGGGTTTAGAACGGACCCACCTTTATCGCAAGCTGAAACAGTTGGGTGTAGATTTGTCGCGAGGAAAACGACACCAGTTCTAAGGTACAAACAGCCTGGTCGAGTACGATGCAAGTGACGCCATTGACCATCTCTTTTGTTTCAAAAAAACAACAATCATTTAGCTCTGCTTTTCAGAGAGATGCAATTGTCCGTGCTGGAGAACAACAAAAAACCAGATGCCAATAGCAATCGTCTGTTGTACGACAGCCTCAATGAGCGCTATGCTTTATTGGTCATATGAAAGTAGTTTTTCTTCCAGCAGAGTGTTTGCAACGCTCAATTCATCGTTGTCTATCACATGAATTGAAAAAACAATTCAGATTTGTCTCAGGAGTTTCGCTTAATTTGTGCAAAATCGAACATATATGACTGAATCTGTAATTCGGCATAAAGGTTGTTTTGCTCATGTGTGCGACTGTATTCCCGTACCGTTTTCGTTGCTTCAGCTGCTCGCTGAAAAGTTTGGTGTCTTTAACAGGACTCGTTTTTACACTTTCGGCTGGTGCAATGGCTGAATACCCATCTTTTGGCATCATTACCAGCGTGACTGGAGAAACCCAGTTGGTGATTGATGTGAAGTCATCACCAGATGCAAAACCAGACAAAGACCAACGCATCGTGAATGTGGCAGGGGTAAGAGGGACGGGACGTGAAACCAACGCCGTATTTCAACTTGAAAAACTGGTTTTAGGACGGAACGTGGAGCTACAAAATTGCTCACATAAACCGCTCACACCGCATCAACTGTCTTGCGACGTCATCATCAACCTAGGACGCGTAACGGCGCCACCTGTGAACTTGGCAGATATGTTGAAGGCATGGGGACTTGCTCAGAATGGCACGGGCAACAATGCACCTGCCAGAACTGAGTCTGCACCAAACCTCAAGCCCGCCTCTACGTCCTCATCAACAAGAGGATCCAGATCGTAGACAACCTTTCAGATGCACCACAAACAAAAAAGCCTCTGTTACTTTTTAATAACAGAGGCTTTACTTTTTTGGTAGGACGTACAAGATTCGAACTTGTGACCAACGGATTAAAAGTCCGCTGCTCTACCAACTGAGCTAACGTCCCATCTGACAGTTTTCTGTAGTTTACAGCATTGTGTCGATCCTCGTATTATAGTCTCTTTTATTGGTATGCGTCAAAATCATTCCTGATTTTTAGTATTTTTGTTCGTCTTATGGGACAGCGCTGCCAAGGCATTCAGCACGTGGCCAGCAGCAGCGAATCCCAAACTGGCCGTCATTGTCACGACAGAACCATAGCCATGACAGTTTAAATTGGCCTCCGTATGCTCCGCTTGACTTGGGCTGAAGTCGCACGCGACATCGGACGGTTGCTTCACACTTTCCCGCGTGAATAGGCATGACACGCGCATCGCACCGGTTCTAGATGCACCGTGATATTTACGCAGCCTGTAACGCACTTGAGCCAATAATGGATCATGTGTGACTTGAGACAAATCGGCCATCTCAATCGCATGTGCTTGCGTTTTTCCACCAGCGGCACCCACACATACGTGAACAAGTCCTTGCTCCAGCGCCCATGCCGCTATCGCTGTTTTGGCTTGGACTTGATCGCAAGCATCAACAATCGCATTCGGAACCCCCTCTAATAAAGTCATGAGTTCATTCAGATTGTTGGCAGTGACAAAATCATCAAGCGTATCGACCACACATTGAGGGTGATAGGCATGAATGCGTTCGCGCATGGCGTCTACTTTGGCTTGCCCCAGAGTGGCGTCAAGCGCGTGAATCTGGCGATTGATATTAGATTCAGAGATGTGATCCAAGTCGATCAGGCTCAAACGCTTGACACCTGAGCGTGCCAACGCTTCTGCAGTCCAAGAGCCGACTCCGCCAATGCCAACGACAACCACATGGGCATTGAAAATGGCTGCAGCGCCTTTCTGGCCATAGAGTCGGCGCAAGCCTCCGAAGCGACGTTCAACATCTGGCACGACACTATCTTGGAACGGAGGAGTGGTCCACACATTCAAGGTACTCATGCCTCACGCATGACCAACCAAAGCTGAAATTTCAAGCCTGCAATACCCCCAGCCAAAATGCCAAGTACTGCAAACAAGCTGGTCACCCCCAAAGTTGATAGACCAGACAAACCCTGTCCTACTGTGCACCCCATCGCCGTGACACCCCCAACCCCCATCAGCACAGCACCGACAAGATGTAACGCTGTATCTTGCGTATTTCTAAACCCTTCCCAATAAAAAGAGCGTGAAGTCACCGACTGAATCAAAGACCCTGCGACCACACCGAAAACGGACACCACTCCAACGGTCAACACTTTGTTTTTATCACTGAAATAAATCAGCCAATCCAGGGTGTACGCCATGGGTGCAGTGAACGTCATAGACTCCATCTGACCACTGTTGGTCGCCAAGTACACAGCCTCTAAAGTTTCAGGGTGTTCGGGCAAGAACCCCAAGTGCCCTGTGATCCACCACATCCCACTGACACAGGCACCGATGCCCAAACCCGCCAACACCGCATTTGATTGGCGGAATTCCGCACTGAGCAAAGCCCAGACTGTCAAACACGTACCAATCAATAAGGCAAGAGTCAAGCCAGCCGCGCTGGCAGACAGTCCTGTGACATCGGCCAGCAGCAAAGGCAAGCTCCCACCCGCTTTCAGGTCAAACGAGACGGCATCGACTGTTTTGCTGCGTGCGACAGCAGTAATGCCTTTTAAAGTGGCAAATGCCGTAATACCCATGACTGCAAATACCACCAACGCTTTTAAGCTTCCACCGCCAATGCGCACCAGCGTTTTACTTCCACAGCCAGATGCAAGCACCATACCAAAACCAAACAGCGCACCACCTGTAATACCAGACAGCCAAACCACGCGGCTGTTGGTGTAGAAGGTCTTGGTGGCATCAATCATGCCCAAATAAGCCATGCCATAAAAACCGATGGCAGCCACCCCAACCGCCATACCCCACATCCGCATTCGCGTCCAGTCGCCCATATTGACGATGTCACTGAGTGCGCCCATCGTACAGAACTGGGTTTTTTGGGCAATCCAGCCAAAAAGCAAAGACACAACGAAAGCAGCCCACAAAACTTGAGCTTGAAGGGAAGACAAATCAGACGCAGACATGGCGCAACAATATCAACAGAGGAAAAAGAGGACTCTCCGTGTTTGCGACAAGGAGAGGAAGCAAATACAACCTTAGCGTATTTTCGCCAACCGGTCTTTGGCAGTGGCTGCTGCCTCAGTTTGGGGATGTACCTTGATCAGGTCTTCTAGTGTGCGGCGTGCAGACTTTGTGTCTTTAAGCTCAAGCTGGCAATTGGCCATCGCCAAACGGGCTTCTGCTACCCGAGTATGGGCGGGAGCGACGACGAGTAAGCGACGATAAGACTCCAGTGCTTCTTTAAACTGCCCACTGGCATATTGGGCGTTGCCCAACCAATACCAAGTGGCGGGAATGTAACCACTGTCTGGGTAGCGTTTTAAGAACGCCAACAAAGAAGTGACCGCTCCATCAAATGTGCCTTTACGAATCAGCCCCATTGCTTGCTCAAAATCTTGTTTTTCTTCTGGTTTGGTCTTGAAGGTATCGCCTTCCACGCTCACACGCAAAGGCTCTAGTTGTCGCACCCTATCTTCTAAAGCCGCCATGACATCTTTTTGTTGACGCTGCAAGTCTGAGACGTCTCGTGCCAATTGCTCCATTTGCCCGCGCATTTTGGCTTGATCTTGGCGCAACAGCTCTATTTGGTTAGAAATATCCAACAGACTGCGTCGCGTGGGGATGGTGGACTCGTCATTTAACCTAGAAAAATCCTGACCCAAGCGCTGCAGCTGTGCATCGGTTTGACGACGGTGTGCGTCTATGCGTTCGCGCAGGTCGATGATGGCTTTTCTGGCCTCATCATCACCAAACAATTGCGCCTGTGCTGCGATGGGCAACAGGAGTGTTGTGGTCATGCACAAACCGGCCAAACCATTCGCAAAACGACGATACGCAAATTCCATAGTCAACCCCTTTGCAAGAGAGAACCCGCCTCAAACCGAAGATCCAGCAGGAAACGCAGGCACGTACTCAGCGATACACCAGCTCGACGCGACGGTTTTTCGCATAGGCTGTTTCGTCTGCATTTGAAGCTGCTGGTTTTTCTTCACCAAAACTCACAGGCTCTTGTTGGGCTTCAGACACGCCCAGCACAGATAATGAACGGCGTACAGCCTCGGCTCGCTTCTGTCCTAAAGCCAAGTTGTATTCACGGCTACCACGCTCATCGGTATGCCCTTGCAACAAAACACGGCGACTTGGATCGGCTTTCAAGAAACGGGCGTGCGCTTCCAGCGTAGAGGTGTATTCTGACTTGACGATAAAGCTGTCGTAGTCAAAATAAACCACACGGGCCACTGATGCAGGTGGCTCGACCATGGCACGCGGGTCGATCGATACAGGTTCTACTGCTCGATTGGTTGCGGCTGTACCGGTATTGTTTCGTCCGGCATTAGGATCAATGGGGGTGACAGGTGTACCCGTGCGGTCGGACACGGGCGTTTCATCCAGTTTCACGCTAGAGCCACACGCTGCCAACACGGCGCACGCTGCGGCTACAGGCAATACACGAGAAAGACGAGAAGAAGAAAGCAAAGAAACTATCACTTAAAACACCTACAGGTTATAAAAAAATCAGTTGAGCAGACTTGTTAGGGTACAAACGGCCCCCAGTCAGGCTCTCGAATGTCGCCTTGTGCTCCAGCCAAACGGGTTTTAATGCGGCCATCCAGCGTGGTTGTCATCAACGCTTCTTGTCCACCCTGGCGAGTGGCATAGACAATGAGTCTGCCGTTGGGGGCAAAGCTTGGGCTTTCATCGGCCGTGGTGTCCGTCACAGGTACAGCTTGACCTGAGAGTAAATCCATGACGTACAACTTAAAGCCGCCACCAATGCGGGATACGTACGCCAAGGTCTTACCGTCTGGACTGATGGCTGGTGACGTGTTGTAACTGCCATTGAATGTCACCCGTTCGCCAGAGCCTCCGCTGGCAGGCATACGATAAATCTGGGGTGCTCCACCCCGATCGCTGACAAAGTAAATCATCCGCCCCTTGGCATCCCATGCCGCTTCAGTATCAATGCCAGATGAGTGTGTGAGGCGGTTTTGCTGGCCTGATGCTGCATCCACAAAGTACAACTGCGAAGAACCGTCCAAGGTCAAGGTTGCAACGATCCCCCTGCCGTCAGGCGACCATGCTGGCGCACTGTTAGAACCACGGAAATTCGCCAGCATACGGCGGCGACCTGTTGCCACTTCGTGGGCATAGATCACAGGCTTACGAGACTCGAACGATACATAAGCCAACTGCGTGCCGTTTGGCGACCATGCAGGCGAAATAATCGGCTCTGCACTGCTCAGGGCGGCCTGTGCGCCTTCGCCGTCGGCATCGGCCACCCACAGCGTGTGTTTGTTGCTGGCCTTGGTGACATACGCAATGCGTGTCGAAAACACACCTTTATCACCTGTGATTTTTTCATATATGTAGTCGGCAATGCGATGGGCGGCCAAGCGCAAGTCCCCTGAGCGCACTGGCAGACTCATGCCGCCTAAGTCTTGCAACTTCACGACATCCCAAGCCCGAAATCGCACATCAAATCGCCCATCGGCCAAACGGCTGACGCTTCCAGTGACCAACACGTCGGTGGTGCGCTCACGCCAAGGGGCCAAATCAGGACGCGACATTTCATCCAGTTGTGTACCAGCGACTGGGTGGACAAACCGGAACTGCCCACTCCGCTCTAAGTCGGCTCGAATGAGCTGTGCCAGGTCCACAGGTATCTGATCTCCACCTTTAAACGCAGCAACAGAAAAGGGGAATTGCGTCAAACCCACACCAGAGACTTCAACCCGAAACTGCGCTTGGGCAGCTGCGAAAGGCCATAAAGCAGAAGCACCTAACATGGTACGGCGGGAAAAGAGGGCATTCATGAAGAAAAAAGCTTAGAGCGAACGTTTAACAGCACACCATATCAACGACAGCCAACTGCGGATAATAACGGACTTATGTCCTCTCAAGCCTCATCTGTGCCTTCTCCCCCTTTGGTCACCTCATCTTTGCAGGAGCGTTTGCGTAAACTTTGGCCTTACTTTCGTTCGGCACGGCGGGGTGTCGTGGTCGCTGCCCTCGCGACGGTGGTCGGAGCGGTGACCGAACCTATGATTCCGGCGCTCCTGAAATCGCTGCTGGATGACGGCTTTCAAGGCGGACAACTGGCGTTGTGGATGGTGCCCGCTGCCTTGCTGGGCTTGTTTGGCGTGCGTGGTTTGGCGGGGTTTATTGCGCAATATGCACTCAGCTATACCGCTGCGGGCGGCATGCTGGCCATGAGGCGCAGTATGTTTGCCCATTTGATGCAGGTCGATTTGACCTTGTTTCGGCAGCAAAGCGCCAGCACTTTGTCCAATACGTTGGTCTATGAAGTACAAACTGGATCGACTTTATTGGTGAATGCGTTTTTAACGCTGACCAAAGACAGTCTCACCTTAGTGGCGCTGCTGGGCTATTTGTTTTATTTGAATTGGAAGCTCACGCTCATTGTGCTGGTGATTTTTCCGGCACTCATCGTGGTCATGCGGATGTTGTCACGGCGACTGTACAAACTGACGCAATCAGCGCAAACCGCGACCGATGCGCTGGCATATGTGGTCGAAGAAAACGTGCTCGCTCATCGCATGATTCGTCTGCATTCTGCTCAAACACAGCAAGCCAGCCGGTTTGATGATTTAGGCCAAGATTTACGCCGTTTGGCGCTCAAATCCACCATTGCGCAAGCCGCCATGACTCCGTTGACCCAAATGCTGGCGGCTGCGGCTTTATCAGGGGTCATTACCACCGCCTTGTGGCAAAGCAGTGCCAGTGGTGTGACGGTGGGTGGCTTTGTGTCTTTTGTGACGGCCATGCTGATGCTGATTGCCCCCATCAAACATTTGGCAGAAATTGCAGGGCCGATCACGCGTGGGATCGCAGCCTTGGAACGCGGCTTGGCGCTGCTTGAACACGCATCAGAACCTGCCGGTGGTTCACACGCGCCCCGACACTGTCGCGGCGAGCTGCACTGGCAACACGTCAGTGTGCATTACACCGACACAAGTGCAGATGCCCTTTCTGCCGCAGCGCCTCCTGCCTTGCGCCACATCACCCTGCACATTCAACCCGGTGAAATCGTCGCCTTGGTGGGGCCGTCTGGCTCAGGCAAAACCACCTTGGTCAATTTGCTGCCGCGCTTTGTTCACCCCACTAAAGGCGAGATTTTGCTGGATGGGGTTTCTTTGCACGATTGGGCTACCCCCAGCCTGCGTCAGCAGTTGGCGATGGTCAGTCAAGAGGTGGTGATGCTCAACGACACGGTTGCAGCCAACGTCGCCTTGGGGGAAGACATCAACGAAGCTCGGGTGCTGACGGCACTGACCTCGGCCAATCTGGGCGATTGGGTCGCTCAGTTGCCCCAAGGCATACACAGTGCGGTGGGACACAATGCCACGTCTTTATCAGGCGGTCAGCGCCAACGCTTGGCAATCGCACGCGCCATCTACAAAAACGCGCCTATTCTGATTTTGGACGAAGCCACTTCCGCGTTGGATAATGAATCCGAACGCTTGGTGCAAGAGGCGTTGACGCGCCTCATGCAGGGGCGCACCACGCTGATTGTGGCGCATCGGCTCTCCACCATCGAACACGCCCACCGTGTTGTGGTGCTCGATCAAGGTCGCATCGTCGAACAAGGCACACACGCTGAGCTGCTGGCTGCCGATGGCCTTTATGCTCGCCTCGCCCGTTCGCCCAACGAGTCTTAGGCTGTGGCCAAGCTGCCTTTGTTGAGCAAGACCTTACAGCAGCGCAATGTCGTACTGCTCCTGTGGCATGGAATTGTCGCTTTGCAGACTGATGGGTTTGTTGATGAAGTCGCTCAAGCTGGCCAGATGCTGGCTTTCCTCATCTAAAAACAGCTCGATGACTTGGGGGGAGGCGACGACGCGGAATTCGCGTGGATTGAAAGCGCGAGCTTCGCGCAAAATCTCACGCATGATGTCGTAGCACAGGCTGCGGGAGGTCTTCACCTGCCCCTTGCCGCTGCACGCCGGACAGACTTCGCACAGCAAATGCGCCAAGGACTCGCGGGTGCGCTTGCGCGTCATTTCCACCAATCCCAAGCTCGAAAACCCTCCTATCATCGTTTTGACGCGATCTTTCGCCAACTGGCGACGAAACTCCGCTAAAACGGCAGTGCGATGCTCTTCCCGCGCCATGTCGATGAAATCGACAATGATGATGCCACCCAAGTTGCGCAAGCGCAGTTGGCGGGCGATGATTTGGGCGGCCTCTAAATTGGTTTTGAACACCGTATCGTCAAAATTGCGTGCCCCTACAAAGCCACCGGTGTTCACATCCACCGTGGTCAGGGCTTCGGTTTGGTCGATGATGAGATAGCCGCCCGACTTCATATCGACCCGTCGTCCCAGTGCGCGGCTGATTTCCTCATCGACATTGAACAGTTCAAACAAAGGCCGTTCACCCGTATGCAGCACCAATTTGCTGAGGGTGTCGGGCATATATTCCTCAGCAAAGCCTTGCAACACCCCAAATTGCTCGCGCGAGTCGATGCGTATGGTGGTGGTTTTTGTCGTCACCATGTCGCGCAAGACGCGCCGCGTCAAGTTCAGGTCTTGATGCAGCAACGTGGCCGGCGGCTGGCGTAAGGCGGCATCTTTGATTCTGGCCCATGTTTTGCGCAAATACGCAATGTCCTCGGCCAGTTCGTCATCGCTGGCATCCTCGGCATTGGTTCTCAAAATAAAGCCACCGCCCAAGTCTGAAGACAGCTCTAACACACGCTGGCGCAAGCGTTCACGCTGCTCATGGGGAATTTTTTGAGACACGCCAATGTGGGTGTCTTGCGGCAAAAACACCAACAAACGGCCCGCAATGCTGATTTGCGCGGTCAGGCGTGCGCCCTTGGAGCCGATGGGGTCTTTCAAGACCTGCACCATTAGAGCCTGACCTTCAAAAATCTGGCGCTCAATGGGCGGCGCCATCTGTGGTGCGGTTTCTTTGTCCTTGGGTGGGGCGTGTTTTGCCAAGATGTTGGGGATCAAATCGGCCACATGCAAAAACGCAGCGCGATCCAGCCCAATGTCGATGAAGGCCGACTGCATGCCGGGCAGTACCCGCGACACCTTCCCCTGGTAGATGTTGCCCAGCAACCCGCGTTCTAAGGCGCGTTCGATGTGTACTTCTTGCACCGCACCTTGCTCGACCACGGCCACCCGTGTCTCGTGTGGAGCCCAGTTGATCAAAATTTCTTGGCCCATTTGCGCTGCTTTTCTTTGGTTGGATGGATGTATGGATACGGCGGTGGTCTATGGGTGAGGGGTGGTTTTCGATGGCGCAGGCGCTTCGTGCGCCGCGTGCCCAGCCAAAGCTTGCCACACGTCCAAGCCCGCTGCTGCCAGCACTTGTCCCGTTTCATAGGCCGGCAAGCCCATGATGCCAGTGTAACTACCGGACAAGCGCGATACCCACAAAGCCGCAGCGCCTTGAATGGCATAGGCCCCCGCCTTGCCCACGGGTTCGCCCGAGGCGACGTAGCAGGCCACCTCCTCAGTTCGCAAGCGGCGCATCTCTACCGTCGATGTGCTCAATGCCAATTGCACAGGCACCTCTGCGCCTGCATCCACCCCATCCCAACGCACCACCGCCACGGCGGTCATCACCTGGTGCGTCTGACCAGACAAGGCTTGAAGCATGGCGGCGGCGTGTGCGGCATCGCTGGGCTTACCCAAAATCTCGCGCCCTAGGGCCACGGTGGTATCGGCACACACAATCAAGCCCGGTGCCACACCGCGCCGCGCCGCCCGTGCCAGCGCCGCCCGTGCCTTTAAGCGCGTCACCCGCTGCACATAGGCACGGGCCGCTTCCTTGGGGCGCACCGCTTCCAACGCTTCCGCATCCTCATCCGCATCGGGCAGCAAAGCCACACTGGCCACCCCCCACTGCGCCAATAACTGCAAGCGCCTAGGGCTTTGCGAGGCCAAATACACCCATGCGTGATGGGGGGGTGGTGCAGAGACAAAACCCACAGCGGGTGCAAGGGCTGAAGCGGGTGAGGACATAAGCGACATCAGAGTCAATATCTAAAAGTATAGTAAAAAAAGTGAGCT
>DLPA01000171.1:16695-31185 GCA_002479815.1 bacterium UBA7470
CAAGTAATACGGGGGTTTTAAAGGATTAGAGTCTGAAAAACAATCAAATTTTCCTAAAAAATGCCTCTCAAAATCCAGCCCAAGCCGTTTTTGGCGCTTTCACACCCGTTTGAGGCTGAATTTTTAGGTTTTTAGGCTTGATTTTAATAATTGAATCAGCCATAAGCCCCGTATTTCTTGCGTAAGCAGCTCACTTTTTTTACTCTGCTTTTTACGAGGCCAGAATCCCTCTGACCTCCAGACGGTGAGCGCCGCGTCCCAGCGCCACAGCCGTTTTTAATGCCCCGCCACTTTCATGCGGTTGATGAGGATGGAGCCGACCGACTTCGCGCCATAGTTATAGACATCGGCCCCCACCGCCTCTATGCCCTTGAGCATGTCTTTGAGGTTGCCCGCGATGGTGATTTCTTCGACCGGATAGGCAATCACCCCGTTTTCCACCCAGTAGCCCGACGCGCCGCGTGAGTAGTCGCCCGTCACCCCGTTCACGCCCTGCCCCATCAGCTCGGTGACGAAAAGGCCCGTACCGAGCTTGCGCAGCATCTCGGCCAAGTCGTCGCCCGCTTGCGTTTGGCGGCTGGTCAGACTCAAGTTATGCGAGCCGCCCGCGTTGCCCGTGGTTTTCATGCCCAGTTTGCGGGCCGAATAGCTGCTCAAAAAATAGCCTTTGACGCGGCCCGCACTGACGACTTTGCGCTGCTGAGGGCGCACGCCTTCGCCGTCAAACGGCGAGCTGCCCTTGCCTTTGACGATGAACGGGTCGTCCACGATGTCGATGTGACGCGGAAAGACTTGTTTGCCCATGCAGTCCAGCAAAAACGTGGTTTTGCGGTACTGCGACCCGCCGCTGACGGCTTGCACGAAACCGCCCAACAGCCCCGCTGCCAAGGGCGACTCAAACAACACAGGGCATTCGGTGGTGGCGATTTTTCGTCCATTGAGCCGTGCCAGCGCACGCTCGGCGGCGTAGCGGCCCACGGCTTGGGGCGTGGCAAGATCGGCGGCATCGCGCATGGAGCTGTACCAGTGGTCGCGCTGCATCTTCGCGCCCTTGCCCGCAATCGGGGCCACCGACAAGCTGTGGCGCGAGCTGGCGTAACCGCCACAAAACACGCCCGGGCGGGGGGCGGTCACGTCGAACACGCCGCCACGCATATGCGCCGTGAAAAAGTGCGATTGTTGGGCCGACACACCCGCGCCTTCGCTGTTGGTGATTTTTTTGCTGGTGGCAAACGCGGCGGCTTCGCAGGCCAAGGCCAGTTCCAAAGCTTGCTCAGAGGTGACGGCCCACGGATGGAACAAATCCAACTCGGGCCAGTCGGTGGCGGTGTCCTCAGGGTCAGGCAGTCGTGCAAAAGGGTCTTCGGCGGTGAAGCGGGCAATGTCGTAGGCGGCTTGCACGGTTTGCTCGATGGCGGCTTGGGAGAAGTCCGAGGTGGAAGCATTGCCACGGCGGTCGCCCACATACACGGTGATGCCGAGCGACTTGTCGCGGTTGCGTTCCACGTTCTCCAGTTCGCCTTTGCGCACCGACACCGACAGCCCGCAGCCTTCAGACGCTTCCGCGCCCGCGTCGCTTGCGCCTAGCTTTTTGGCATGGGCCAAGGCCGTTTCGACCAGCTCTTGAAACTGAGCACGGCTGTATTGAAATCCGGCCTCTGGACGGGCCGATGAAGGGGAGGGAGAGGGGGAGTTAGATGTCAATTTGCTCATGTTGGCAGCTATGATACTTTGCTGTCTGTTTAGAAGCGCATCACCATGTCCAGAAAACCCAAACGTGGCTATTACGTCAAAGGCCATTTTGTTGCCGAAGGCAGCGAGCTTGATCTAGAACTCAAGGCCGAACTCAAAGGCACGACCGAACAAAGTCGCACCGATCTCAAACGCGAAAGCCAAGCCCAACAAGACTTGGGCGAAGCGCTCATCGACTTACGCGCCAATTTGATGGCCGGTTTGGACTTGCCAGAAAAGCTCGTCTCTGCCCTTGACGAAGCCAAGCGCATCACCGATTTTGGCGCACGCCGTCGCCATCTCCAGTACATCGGCAAGCTCATGCGCCAATTGGAGCCTGACACGCTAGATGCCGCCCGTGCCGCTTTGGACGTGCAGCACCAAGGCAGTGCCGAAGAAAAGCAGGCGCTGCATCAAGCCGAACAATGGCGCGACCGCCTCATTGCCGACGATGCGGCCTTGACCGAATGGCTGGCGGTGGCACAAGACGCGCAAGACCACGGCGCAGCCAGTGTCGATCCGCAACACCTACGCGCCCTGATTCGCCAAGCCCGCAAAGACGCGCAAGCCACCGCCCCCCAAGAGCACGCTGGTGCTGCGGTGCGCCACGGCAAGGCGTATCGGGAGATTTTTCAAATCGTTAAAGCCACGCTGGCCCATCTCGCATAAGGTTTTTCACCATGACCACTGCTACCCCTGTCTCAGACATAGCACCCGTCACCATCGGCATCGTCTCCATCAGCGACCGCGCCAGCAGCGGCGTGTATGAGGACAAAGGACTGCCCGCGCTGCAAGACTGGTTGAGCCGCGCCCTGCACAACCCCATCCGTTTTGAGCCGCGTTTGATTCCCGACGAACAAGCCACCATCAGCCAGACCTTGATCGAGCTGGTGGACGTGACGGGCTGTCATTTGGTCTTGACCACCGGCGGCACTGGCCCTGCGCTGCGCGATGTCACCCCAGAAGCAACTTTGGCCGTCGCGCACAAGGAAATGCCGGGTTTTGGCGAGCAAATGCGTCAAATCAGCCTGCGCTTTGTGCCCACGGCGATTTTGTCGCGCCAAGTGGCGGTGATTCGCCACCAAAGCCTGATCATCAACCTGCCCGGCCAACCCAAATCCATCGCCGAAACCCTAGAGGGCTTGAAGGCTGCCGACGGCACATCGTTGGTACACGGCATTTTTGCCGCCGTGCCCTACTGCATCGACCTGATCGGCGGCCCTTACCTCGAAACCCGCGATGAAGTCTGCAAAGCCTTCCGCCCCAAGTCAGCGCAGCGTGCAGCGCGTTTGGTCTGAACCCATTTGGCCTCAAAGCAACGCCCTCATCAAGAAGAGACGTGAAAGAAAAAGACCGCTCGATGGTCGTCCATGCACGACGCAGCAGCGACACCTCTTTGGCATTCTTACAACGAAAAGGAGCAAATGTATGCACAAAGATTGGTCTTTATCAGAGCATACCGACGAAGAAACTCCGTATGCGTGTTTGACTCCTGAACGAGTCTTAGATGCCTTAGATCAAGTGGGTCTGATCCCCGATGGCCGTCTGACGGCTTTAAGTTCTTACGAAAACCGTGTCTATCAGTGTGGCTTGGATGAACCGCATCAGGGCCATTCGTCTGTCGTCCTGAAGTTTTATAGGCCGGGGCGTTGGAGCGCAGATCAAATTGAGGAGGAGCACCGTTTTGCCCACGCACTGCAAGCGGCGGAAGTGCCTGTCGTCGCCCCGTTGATGTGGCAAGAGCAAAGTGTGCATCGGCTGGGAGATTTTTATTTCAGCGTTTCTCCATATCGTGGAGGCCGTCGGCCTGAGCTGGAGGATGAAGAGGTGTTGATGTGGACCGGGCGTTTTTTAGCCCGTCTGCATACGGTAGGCGAACAACAAGGCTTTACTGCCCGACCCCAGTTGAGCATCACCCATTTCGGACATGAGAGCCGGGATTGGCTGGCTGCGCATGAAGCCGTGGCCTGGGACGTGCGCTCGCGATGGGAGCGCACCCTAGACCAAGCACTGACTTTGATCGCAAAAGTTGCACCAGAGTTGGGGGCTGACACAACGTATCAGGGTCATTTAAGACTGCATGGGGACTGTCATCCAGGCAATATTTTGTGGACTCCCATCGAATTGCCTCAAGGAGGGCCTCATTTTGTCGATTTAGACGATGCCCGGATGGGGCCTGCGGTTCAAGATTTATGGATGTTGCTGCCTGGTGGATCACGCGGAGATCAAACCTATAGCCTATCGGTCTTGATCGAGGGATACGAGCAGTACCGTCCTTTTAACAGGCGAGAATTGGCGCTGATTGAACCTTTACGCACCCTAAGACATATTCATTACAGCGCGTGGCTGGCACGTCGTTGGAAAGACCCGATCTTTCCACACAATTTCCCTTGGTTTGGTTCAAGCGCTTATTGGGCAGGACAAGTACAGCAGTTAGAGTTACAAATCGAGGCCATGCAGGAAGCCCCCCTCGAGATCTGAGCACCGACCCCAAAAGCACAACCCCCACACCGACGACCAGGGAAAGTGCAGGGGTTGCAATCATCAAGCACACAAGCAGGCGCTCATTTACGCCCGGCTTAGGTCAGGCAAGGTACTGATCTACAAAGCCATTCAGTTGTGATTTATTCAACATTCCGACTTTAGTGGCTTGAAGTTGGCCGTCCTTGAATAACATCAGTGTAGGAATGCCACGAATGCCAAATTTACCTGGCACACTGCGGTTTTCATCGACATTGACTTTCACCACTTGCAAACGACCGGCATAAGTCTGAGCCGCCTCGTCCAAAATGGGCGCGATGGCTTTGCATGGGCCACACCACTCAGCCCAAAAATCAACCAACACAGGTGTATTGGCTTGAAGTACATCTGCCTCGAATGAAGCATCAGAAGCATGTTTGATCAGATCACTGGCCATTTGAAACCCTCTACATCTTTCTGCGGCACAAAAAACATTGGTTTGACAATTGTGACAGAAACGAAATGTCGCCCTGGAATGGGGACACGTGCGCAGGGCACAACAAAAAAGGAACTCACAACGGCCTGAAAGATTCACCCTGTATTGAAATATAATGGAAGGCTTTCGATCCTCTGTCTGGCTGAACAAGCGTCTTTGTTTGTCTCCCCGCAGCGGTTTGCGCAGACAAGATCGGTGATTGAAACTGATGAACCTCATTCAAACGTTAGAGCAAGAAGAAATTGCTCGCCTCGATAAAAAAATTCCTGACTTTGCTCCTGGCGATACCGTCATTGTGCATGTCAACGTGATCGAAGGTACACGCAAGCGTGTACAGGCCTACGAAGGTGTGGTCATTGCCCGCCGTAACCGTGGTCTGAACAGCGGCTTCATCGTCCGTAAAATTTCCAACGGCGAAGGCGTGGAGCGTACATTCCCACTTTACAGCCCGTTGATTTCTCATATTGAAGTCAAACGCCGTGGTGATGTTCGTCGTGCAAAGTTGTACTATCTGCGCCAGCGCAGCGGCAAGTCTGCACGTATCAAAGAAAAATTGGGGGCTTGATTGCCTTCGCAACAAGTCTCATAAAAATGGAAAGCCGCTGTTTCAGCGGCTTTTTTTTTAATTGCAACAAAAGGGTTTCTCGTGCTGACGTTCGATCCTCGTCAAGTGCCTGTGGTGTCTTCATTTGAGCCTGAGCCTGCCTTAAGCCCAGATCGGCTCCACCCTGCTGCGTTGCGTGAACGCTGGGGCGCACCCCCTTCTTGGCAACCCGAAATACGGCGTGAGAAGAAGTTCACCCACCGCGCGCCTGCAGCAGCAGCGGTTCTGATTCCATTGGTAATGACGGGGGAGGGATTGGCTGTACTGTTGACGGTTCGCACCGCACACTTGTCCAGTCACGCGGGCCAAGTCGCTTTTCCTGGTGGACGGATTGACGCGCAAGACCGCAACGCGCAAGATGCAGCCTTGCGTGAGGCACACGAAGAAGTGGGCTTACCGCCTGCTACCGTAGAAATACTGGGCACACTGCCTGATTACATCACTGGGTCTTCATTTCATGTCACGCCAGTGGTGGGCTTATTGCAAAGCAACCCCAGCCTGACTCCGAATCCTCACGAAGTCGATGCCATCTTTCAAGTGCCATTGAGCTTTCTCATGAATCCAGCGCACCACCGCCGGCATCGGTTTGAGTGGACACCAGAGGACGTCAGAGAGTGGTACTCGATGCCCTATCACGACGGTTCGCGGGAGTGGTTCATTTGGGGCGCAACTGCGGGTATGCTGCGTAATTTTTACCACTTCTTGGCCGCTTAGGACTGGTATGACTTGGGTGTCGTGACTTCTCGCTATGATTCGCACATGAGCTTTCTTGCTGTTTTGTTTGCCTTGCTACTTGAACAAATTCGCCCTTTGTCTCACGATAATGGGGTTCACGCGGGCTTGCGTGGGTGGACAAAACTCGTCAAACGCAGTCTAGATGCAGGGCAAGCCGGTCACGGGTTGTTGGTTTGGGGTGGGGCTGTCGCTCTGCCTGTACTTTTGGTAGGCCTGGTTCATTTTGTATTGGCCCAGTACAGCCTCATCCTGACCTTTGTATGGACAGTGGTTGTCCTTTACTTCACGTTGGGCTTTCGTCAATTCAGTCACCATTTCACACAAATTCGACAAGCGTTGGAGTTGGGTGACGAAAAAACTGCACGAGCTGCATTTGCGGCCTGGAAACGGGTATCCATAGAATCCATTCCAACCACAGGCTTGGTTCGCCACGTATTGGCTCACGCCGCCATGTCCGCACATCGCCACGTCTTAGGTGTATTGGTTTGTTTTGTGTTTTTCTGGGCTGTAGGCCTAGGGCCGACAGGCGCCGTTTTATACCGTTTGGCAGATTACTTCGTCACAGCGTGCCGCTTCACGAGCATAGAAACTCCCACCAGTAGCTCAGTCAAAACAACGGCTGAGCAAGCATGGCAGTGGATCAATCACGTTCCATCACGGGCAACGGCATTGGCGTTTGCGGTCGTAGGCAATTTTGAAGAAGCCGTCGCCAGTTGGAGGGAGGACGCCGGCACGTTTCGTGACAGCAATGATGGCGTGGTGTTGGCTGCAACGGCTGGCGCATTGAACGTGCGTTTTGGCGACCGAAGCGGCTCACCCAAGACGATGACAGAAGACCCTATGGCAACGCTGGGATTTCACAGCCGTGCGCAGGCCAACGTCAGTGGTCGAGAACCGCAGTTGGCACATTTGGCCAGCTTGGTTGGCTTGGTTTGGCGTGGGGTGGTCTTGTGGATGTTGCTGCTGGCCTTGCTGACCTTGGCTCGTTTGATGGGTTGATTGAGAGACCACTGCTTCCATCAACCCCATATTCATTTGATTGGTGCGGCTACCACTGTGGTCGTGCAGACATTTCCACAAACAGTTCTTTATAGATTTGATATCGGTTATCGCTGATGTTCATCATCTGAAGACTGTCTCTGGTTTGTAAATGCTGTAAAACCCCACATCCTGGCTCATGCAGATGCGTACAGTTTGCAAATTTGCAATGACCCAAGTGAACGCGCAAGTCGGGCATCAATTGGGCCAACATTGGCGCTTGTATGTGGTGCAAACCAAACTCTTGAAATCCTGGGGAGTCGATCAAAACTGTGTCACGAGCGATCTCATCTATCCAATACCAACGGGTCGCAGTCGTCGTGTGCTTACCACTGTTGAGCGCTTTTGAAACCACATTTGTCAGTGCTTGAGCGTGCGGCACAAAATAATTGATGAGTGTACTTTTTCCTACGCCAGAGGGGCCTAAGACCAAAGTGACACGTCCTTGTAAGTGTTGGTATAAGGTATCTTTGCTGAGTTGATGTTGTGGTTCGTGCAATCCTAAGGGCATGACTGCGTAGTTCATCGCTCGGTACGGTTCTAAGCGAGTCCAAGCGCGTTCAAATCGTTCAAGCAGGTCGAGTTTATTCAGCACGATCAAAGGTTGTATGCCTGTGGCCTCGGCAGCAATCAACGCTCTGGTCAACTGGCGTTCAGAAAACTCAGGCTCAGCCGCGAGCAGAATCAACACTTGATCGATGTTGGCGGCAAAAGACTTGGTGCGGATTTCATCTTGACGGTAGAAGACATTTCGGCGCGGTAAGACTTGTTCTATCGTCCCTTCGTCTTGTGAGGGATGCCATGCCACTCTGTCACCAACCACAGCCTCATTTTTCTTGCCTCTGGGGTGGCAGATGCGTGTTTGCCCTGCATCGTCTTCCACCAACACGTGCCGACCAAAGGTCGCTACGACCCGGCCCTGCTGTAACAAAGGGGAGGTCGTCGTCGATGTGCTGCTGCGCAAGTTAAAACGGGACTTGGCCATGCGCTTATGCCGATTACAACTGAGGCGCAGACGGAGACAGCAAGCGCGCCACGCGCTCTAGGGCAGGGGGATGCGAGTGGTAGAAACGCACAAACCACGGGTCTGGGGTCAAGGTGCTGGCATTGTCACGATAGAGTTTGGTCAACGCACTGACCAAATCGCTGGCCTGTGCGTGTCGGCACGCAAAATCATCGGCTTGAAATTCTTGGTGGCGAGAATGTGCAGCGAACAAAGGAGATAACCAAAAACTCACGATCGGAGTAACCATGCCGAACAAAATCAGAGCAGCAGCCTGATTGCCACCGACCCATGCGGGCTCAACGCCCAAACCTTGATAGAACCAAGGACTGTTCGACAACCATCCCAATACGGCAAACCCAAGCCCACTGAAGACAGACATTCCCAACAGACGCTGCGTCACATGGCGATGGTGGTAATGCCCCAATTCATGTGCGAGTACGGCTTCTACTTCTGCTGGGGTCAGCATTTCGAGCAGGGTATCGAAAAAAACAACACGCTTGCTTTTACCCAACCCGGTGAAATAAGCGTTAGCGTGAGCACTACGACGACTACCATCCATCACGAACAAGTCGGTGATAGCAAAACCACAGCGCTGGGCCAAGGCCATGACTCGTTGACGCAACTCTTGATTTTGCAGGGGGGTAAATTTATTGAAGAGCGGGGCGATCAACACAGGATAAATGACCAAGATCAACAGGTTAAATCCCACGAATACAGCCCAAGCCCACAGCCACCATAGGTCACCTGCGCTGGCCATTACCCACAACACCAACGCAGCGATTGGCAGCCCAATGGCCGCCCCCACCAGCATTCCCTTGATACCATCGATGACCCAATCTTTGAAGCTTTGTCGGTTAAAACCAAATGCCGCTTCTAGTTTAAAGGTCTGGTACCAAGACAAGGGCAAGTCAAGAATACTGGAACAAACGGTAAACGCGACAAGAATACTCAATTGTAAAAAAAGGCCTTGTGCGGCAACCGCCTCACGAACAGTCCCGATCAAGGCATCCAAGCCACCGAGTAAAGTCCATACCAACAGCAACACCGTATTCCACATCAACCCAAGTAAGCCCAGTTTGGTTTTCTCAATTGTGTAATGCGCGGCTTTGTCGTGTGCCACAAGATCAATGGTGTGTGCAAACACTTGCGGTACGTCTTGCCGATGTGCTGCCACATAGCGAATTTGGCGCGTGTTCAGCCACAGCTTAGTCAACACCACAGCCAAGACACCAAACGCAAAGGCGATCGAGAAAACAACAGGTGATAAGGCCATAGAATTATCCGTATTCGGGTTTTGCACCTCGGCCCATCAAGGCCGCGACAGCTTGTGCGGGTAGCGTACGCTCGTCTAATAAATCAACCACAGCTTGCACAATAGGCATCTCGACGTTCAGGCTCTGAGCACGCTGCAACACAGTACGAGCACTATAGACACCTTCAGCCACGTGTCCTAATGACGCAACTGCGTCCTTTAAGTTCAATCCTTGAGCCAACCGCAGTCCAACTTGACGATTGCGGCTCAAATCGCCCGTGGCAGTCAAGACCAAATCGCCCAGACCCGATAAGCCCATGAACGTATCAGAGCGGGCGCCCAAGGCAAGACCAAGGCGTGTCATTTCTGCCAACCCACGAGTAATCAGGGCGGCCCTGGCATTCAGCCCCAGTTGCAGGCCGTCGCACAAACCTGTGGCCAAGGCCAATACGTTTTTCACAGCCCCCCCCACCTCCACGCCCACCAAATCACTGTTGGCATAGACCCTGAGTTGGGGATGATGGAAGGCGGCCACCAAGGCCTCACGCACCGCCGTGTGGTGACTTGCAGCCACCAATGCCGTGGGCTGCCCCAACGCCACCTCTTGTGCAAAGCTTGGGCCACTGAGCGCACCTGCCTGCACAGCGGGTGCAACTTGCGCTTGAATTTCATGTGGCAAACAGCCAGTTCCCGCCTCAAAACCCTTGCACAGCCATGCGAGCGGAAGGCCATGCGCACCTCGCAGATGCTGTAGGGTTGTCCTTAAGCCTGCGATGGGGGTGGCCACAATACACAATCCCACGAGCCCGTGAGCAGCAAAGGGGTAGGTTGCAGAGTGTGACCTCACGTGGTGCTGTGGTGTCAGTGTTGCCATCTGTGCGTCACTGGCATGAGCCACCGTGAGAGAAGACGGAAAAGCCACGCCTGGCAAATAGCGATCATTGCGGTTTTGAGCCTGCATCAATGCGGCTTGGCCTGCATCTCGCGCCCACAGTTCTACGCAATGCCCTGCCGGATGTTGAGCAGCTGCAATGGCCAACGCCGTCCCCCATGCTCCTGCCCCTATCACAATTATTTTCATAGTAAGTTACGTATAAAAAATAAGCATTTTAGGGGTATTTTGACCGCTTATTATTGAAGCGTAGACTGGGCTGCGGCTTGTGCCTGCTGCTGCTCGTACATGGCTTGGAAATTGATTTCTGTCAGGTGAACAGGCGGAAAACCTGCGCGCGTGATCAAGTCAGCCACGTTGCCGCGCAAGTAAGGGTAGACGATTTGTGGGCAGGCAATACCCATGATAGGCCCCATCTGCTCGGGAGGTAGGTTGCGGATTTCAAAGATGCCTGCTTGCTTACACTCGGCCAAGAAGACGGTTTTATCGCCAATTTTGGTCTGCACTGTGGCAGTCACGCACACTTCGTACACACCCTCAGCGGCAGCCTCAGCGGAGACAGCCAACTGAATATCTACAGAAGGTTGCTCAGGCGACAACAAAATCGCAGGCGAGTTGGGTTGTTCCAAGGATGCTTCTTTCAGGTACAAGCGTTGAATTTGGAACATGGGTTGTGCTTCTTCGGACATGGTGTTCTTTCAATGAGTAAAAATCAGCAACATAAAACTCTGGACAAAGCAGAGATAAAACAAAACCCGCCCATCTGTGATCACATTGAAACACGCAAGAGGGGCAGGTCGCCGTGTGCGATTATGTCAGCCTGCCAGCAGCGGTGTCAGTCCGCCTTGGGCGTCTAGGGCGTACAAATCATCGCAACCACCCACGTGCGTGCTGCCAATAAAAATTTGGGGCACAGTGCGGCGTCCCGTCAATTGCATCATTTCTGTGCGACGCACAGGCTCTAAATCAACCCGAATTTCCTCTAGTTGTGTGACCCCTCGATTGGCAAGCAATTGTTTGGCACGGATGCAGTAGGGACAGGTTGCGGTCAGATAAATTTTGACGGGCTTCATCAGATGATCTCTCAGGTTGGTGTAATCCGCTTGAATTCACGCTTTTTCGATGGGCAGGCCTGTTTCACGCCACGCACCCATGCCGCCAGACAGCGATTGAGCCTTCTCATAGCCTAATTTTTGAGCAATCGCCACGGCTCGATTGGATCGAACCCCAGTGGCGCACACCAACACCAGAGGCAAGCCCTTGTTTTTCACGGTTTGGGTCAATTCCGCTTCCAAGCGAGAAACGGGTAGGTTTTTTGCGTTTTTGATATGACCTGCTGCATATTCATTCGGCTCGCACACGTCAATCACAACAGCCTTTTCGCGGTTCATCAACAACACCACTTCGTTCGGGTTAAGACCGCCCGCGTATGCCCCCTTGGATACGGTGGGCCAGAGCAACATCGCAGCCGATACGATGGCGATGGTGATCAACAGCCAGTTATCAATAAAAAAACTCACAACAATCCTTTCAAACAAAAGAAAACTGGCAAAAAACCTTTGCCATACGGCCTGATGCCAAAACGGTGGATTCTAAAATGCGGGGCTTGGTTCTCATCAACAGCCTGATCGTTGTCTTTATTGGTGCTGGGCATCCATTTTCAATGTCTTGCTGCGAGTGGCATGGCATTGATGGCCCGCTTTTCCTTTTTTGTTTCTTTCATTTATAAATTCTTATGTACAAAGTTGTGCTTATTCGCCACGGCGAGTCCACTTGGAACCTTGAAAATCGTTTTACCGGCTGGACTGATGTGGACCTGACACCATTGGGGGTTGAACAAGCCAAATCAGCCGGTCGCTTGCTCAAAGCAGAAGGCTACGAATTTGACGTGGCGTACACCAGCGTACTCAAGCGTGCGATTCATACCCTGTGGCACTGCTTGGACGAAATGGACAGACCTTGGCTGCCCGTGGTCAACGCTTGGCAATTGAATGAGCGTCACTATGGCGGCTTGCAGGGCTTGAACAAAGCCGACATGGCGCGTCAATATGGCGATGCACAAGTATTGGTGTGGCGGCGCAGCTATGACACCCCACCACCGGCCTTAGAAGCCAGCGACCCACGTTGCGAGCGCAGCGATTTGCGCTATGCCCAATTAGCCCCTGAGCAAGTGCCCTTGACCGAATGCTTGAAAGACACCGTTGCCCGTGTGGTTCCCTACTGGGAGCACACACTGGCGCCCGCCATCCGTTCAGGACAGCGTTTGGTGGTGGCGGCACACGGCAACAGCATACGCGCACTGATCAAGTATTTGGATGGCATTTCTGATGCCGACATCGTGAACTTGAACATCCCGAACGGCATCCCCTTGGTGTATGAGCTGGATGCTGAATTGCGTCCCATCCGTCATGACTACTTGGGCGATGCCGAAGCCGCCGCCAAAGCAGCGGCCGCCGTCGCCAGCCAAGGCAAAGCCTGAGCCGTTTGTCGTGAAAAATGGGGCTTTATCGGGAACTATACGGCCCCCTACTGCTCTTGGGCGTATAGTCAATTGGCCATCTGTGCTTGGTTCACAGTTGTTGATAGGCGTTATTTCAGCGTTGTTTTGAAGGTGACGAAGATGGGGCAAAAGCTCAAAATTGCAGGCTGGATTGCACTTGGTGCAGTGGCAGGCGCATTGACCACGGTTCAGATTCAAGCGACCGCGCGCAATTCCTTAGCACCCTTGCCGCTGCAAGAGTTGCAGCAGCTGGCTGCGGTGTTCGGCATGGTCAAAAGCGACTATGTGGAACCCGTCGATGACAAAAAACTCATCACCGATGCCATTGCGGGCATGGTGGCCAGTCTCGACCCTCACTCCCAGTACTACGACAAGAAGAGCTTTAAAGAATTCCGTGAAGGCACTTCGGGCCGTTTTGTCGGCATCGGGATAGAGATCACGATGGAAGATGGTTTGGTCAAAGTCGTCTCCCCCATTGAAGGCTCGCCCGCTTACCGTGCGGGCCTAAAGCCCAATGATTTGATTACGAAAATTGACGATACTGCTGTGCGTGGTCTTACCATCAACGATGCTGTCAAGCGCATGCGTGGTGAACCCCAAACCAAAGTCACCATCACCGTGTTTCGCAAAGACGAAAACCGCACCTTTCCGGTGACGATCACCCGCGAAGAAATCAAAACCCAAAGCGTCAAATCCAAGCTGATCGAACCCGGCTATGGCTGGTTGCGTGTGTCCCAATTCCAAGAGCGCACTGTGGAAGACTTTGCTCGTAAATTGGAAGCAATGGCAAAAGAAGACCCCAAACTCAAGGGGCTGGTGCTGGATTTACGCAACGACCCGGGCGGCTTATTGGATGCAGCCGTTGCTTTATCGGCGGCCTTCTTGCCTGAGGGTGTCACAGTCGTTTCGACCAACGGCCAATTAGAGGAAAGCAAGTCGGTTTATAAGGCCACGCCCCAGCACTACTTGCGCCGTGGCAGCACCGACTTCATCAAACAACTCACCCAAGCCACGAATGGTTTGTACAAAAACATCCCCATCGTCGTGTTGGTGAACGAGGGATCGGCCTCCGCCAGCGAGATTGTTGCAGGTGCTTTGCAAGACCACAAACGNNCCACTGGTGGTGTTGGTGAACGAAGGCTCGGCCTCTGCCAGCGAAATCGTGGCTGGTGCTTTGCAAGACCACAAACGCGCCATCATCATGGGCAGCCAAACCTTCGGTAAAGGTTCTGTGCAAACCGTGCGTGCCTTGGGGCCAGACACCGGTATCAAGCTCACCACCGCCCGTTACTACACCCCCAGCGGCAACAGCATCCAAGCCAAAGGCATCGTGCCGGACAAAATGGTCGATGAAACCCCAGAAGGCAATTTGTTTGCGGCTTTGCGCACGCGCGAAGCCGATTTGAACAAGCACTTGACCAACGGCAAAGACAGCCCCAAAGAAGCCACGGAAGCTGAAAAAACCGCTGAAAAACAACGCGAGCAAGAGCGTGAAAAAGCACGTTTGCGCCTAGAAGAAGAAAACAAGAAAAATCCTGGTGGCCGCGTACTGCCTGAGTTTGGCAGCGAAAAAGACTTCCAATTGCAACAGGCCCTAAACCAACTCAAAGGCAAGCCCGTGCAAATCAGCCAAACCCAAACCGAGCGAAAAGAAGAGAAAAAAGACAACTGACCCCACAGGTCTGTTCGATTGAATGGGCCTTTTTGACAGCGCTGTGTGCCGTACGGGGTCAGAACGAGCTTGCACGGACTCATAAAAATCATAGTAAAAAAAGT